>JACQAW010000035.1 GCA_016194725.1 Deltaproteobacteria bacterium | reverse complement strand
GTCGGAGCAGGCGTGGAAGCGGGTTTCCCTTTTCTTGCGGAAGCCGCGCTCGTGCTCAGCTTACCGGCTGCAGCGTTGGCCAGGTCGCTGCGGATTCCGTCGAGCTGCGTTTTTGCCTCGTCCAGCGCCGCGCGCCTTTCAGCGTCGTGGACTTTATGGGCTTCCTTGAACTGCTCACTATAGGCCTGCTTTGTAGCTTGCGTGCCAGACTCGCTTTTTGCGCGAAAAACGGAATCAAAATAGGAATTCAACGCCTTGCCATATTCCTCGATAAAGCCGCCCGCCCTGGCCGTCGCAGGCACGATTATACAGGCAAAAACAATCACGAATGACATTTTGAGCGCCGAGGTCATTCTAACTCCTCACAATTACTCAAATTGCCCAACCTCTCCCGGGTACCGAAGACCTGTGGCATAATAATAGTATAAAGCACTGTTGCGCGTTTGGGAGGGGGGGTTATGGCTATTTTCCTGGGGGACCGCGCGGGAGCACTGAATGGCTTCAGGCCATTCCAGCTCGCGAACATACTCAACATCACGCTCACGACGCTGATATCGCTAAGCTCGCATTCGGCCATGGCCGACACCAACCCAACATCGAAATTCAAGAATCTGCAAAATTCGACCGAGTCGCCTTGCCTCACCGAAAGCGCGCCCACTTACGGGCTGCGCGGCTGCGACCAGGTCGTGCCACAAGTCAATGCCCTGGTGAGCGCAAGAATTGGCCATGTCATTGGCAACCTTTACCTGGGCAAGATCATCGCGCTCGACTTCCATGACACCGATGCTTTCTGTGTCGAGAGCCGCAATATCAAGCTTCCCATGTGCGCCTCGCGCGATGGCACCACGGTTGAGACCGACACCAACATGGTAAGCCAGAATTGTGGTTACAACTCAAAACGCAAAGATGGCCTTTGCCAGTATGACCCCAAAACCGGGCTCAACGTAGAGAGCTGCGGCAAAGAGGTCGCCTGGTTTTACGGCTTGCGGGCCAATGCGTTGGCCCATTCGCTGGAAGAGGTGGGCAGTGAGGTCGATCGCGGCGTAATCACGCTGGTCGACTACAGCAGCGATCCCGCGAAGCCCACGCGGCCGTGCCAGCACTACGCCAACAACTACAACAAGCTGCTCAATAACAGCGAGGAATCCATCGGCTACCTGGCGGCTTTTCAAAAAGTTCGTGCCGCCGCGAAATCCGATTCGGCACTGGCTGAGGCCGCCGCCGCCTGCAACACGGCAGCAGCCGCCTTTGACATCACCAACTCGGCGGCCCAGCTGGGCGGGCTATCCTCCAAAAAAGCGCTGTCCAAAAACCCGTTTGCCGCCGACAAGAATTCGATCTCGCTTTGTCACATGGTGCTGGCACGCATGCAGCTTGAAACACTGTTCACGAATCTGGCCACCTGCGAGGTGATGTTCCGGGCAAAAAAGAACTCTTACTCATATGAACGCTTTGCCAACATCCTGGGCCCGCTGCGCGACGAGGTCATCCAGCCTTGCGCCAACTACACCGTCACCAAGAACGACCCCACCAAGGTGCTCGATTATTTTTACGACTGCTACGGCGGCAAGGTCGCGGGCAAAACCGGCGCCCAGAAGTTCTTCACGAACATGCTGAGCACGGGCAACTTCAAGGTGAACGGAGTGGTACCCTACAAGGTGTTCTATCCTGATCGCGACGACTTTCCGTCGAAATGCATCAAGGACACCTCGTCCACGCCGGTGCCGATTACTCCAGTGGCCATTACCAGGTAAAGGCGCGATGGCGATGCTGAGGCGCAAGCAAAACCGAACTCCTCAATTCCATTCATTCGCGGCCACCGCTTTGGCTTGCCTAGGTTTCCTTTTGACTCCTCAGGCCCGAGCGATGCCCGACTGCAATGGCGCTAATGCCGGCGCCCCGATTTGCAACGGCGGATCTCAAGACGACACACCCACGCCCAAGGCCAAACCCACGAAGGCAACTGGGGGTGGAACTCCGCCAGCCGGTCAGGGCGCCCCTGCGCCCGCTCCGACACCAGCTCCCACTCCCCCACCCGCGCCGCCACCAGCGCCCGCACCACCTCACGCTCAGTCTCAGCCACCGCCACCACCGGTTACCTTCAACAGCAGCATGGACGTGGTTGCCGGCCCGGCGCTGGAGCCGCTTGTGCCCAATCCCGAAGCCGGCCAGGAGAGCTTGAAGTCTGGGCGCTCGGGCATCAACAATGCGCTATCCATGATCGCGGCCGACCGCCAGGGTGAAATTGCGTCTACCACCGTGAGTTCCAACAACGCAGCCGGCAACGGCACCATGGATGCCCCCGCCAGCACGGGCACCTCGAACCCCACGGTCATCACCACCGCGGCCAAACACCCCGAGAGCACGAACAACGTCACTTTCGCTGCAGCTAACACCGGCAGCACCGCTGGAAAATCAGGCTCTATTGCGACAACGTCGCCGGTTGAGACGGCCGACGCCGCGAAAATCAATGGCGTGGGCGCCGCAGCTGGATTTGGCGAAGGCGGTGCTGGAAATGGCGGTGCACGCAACCAGCGCGGCTTCAACGCTGGCACGATCGTCGCGGGCGGTGCCGCAATTGATGGTCCTCATGGCAATCGTGCGGGTGGCCCGGTCGGCGGCCCCGGCACGAGCCCCAACGACAGCCTAAACTCAAACCAGAACAGCGGCGGCTCACTCGTTGAAGGCGAAGGAATCGACAGCGCAGGCGCGGCCGCAAATCCAAAATCGATCTTCGGCATCATCCATCGCGGCTACCTTAGGCTGGGAACCGATCAAGGCACCTGACCGCGCTTTTTGCGATAGAGATATATTCCGACTCCCACCGCGCCCAGAGCCAGCAGACCCAGGCCGCCGCCCGCCGACCCGTCCCCACCCACTCCCGCCACGGGCACCGCTTTTACAGCCTGCGGCAACGGAGTCAGCGCGGCCGTGGGCAGCCCTACGGTCAGGTTGGACGCCAAGGGTGGCGCCTCATTGGGATCTTTGACGTTCGTGACTTTCATTCCCATCAAAATTTGGTCAAACTGAGTGGAGTACTGGGTATATTTCGCTTTCAAGATCGTATAGGTCACCACCACGCCCAGATCGGGCAAAACCGTGGCCACATATCGAGTGAGGTAACCGCGCAGCTCGCTATCGGTGTGCAGCACGTCGACCCACTTTGCGCCACCCAGCTCAAGCTCTTTCACATACGACGGCTCGGTAGTCACCCGCTTGCCACCCGCTCCCAGGCTTACCCGGCTTTGCCTGAGCTTGTCACGGTAGCTCTCAAGCGTGTCTTCCGTCTCCTTGGGTTTGGCCGCCAGCACCCAGTACGCATCGTGAGCGGCGCTCTTGTCGTGGCTCGCGCAGACCCACTCCACTCCGCGCTTCTGCACGCAGCTCCAGCCCGCTGGCAGGTTGATCTCGATCCACTTCGCCTTGAACACGTCGGCCTGAACGCTGCTCGAAAGCAGACCGATTCCGAACGCACACCATAGGGCAGGATGCATGTGTTTCACTCTATTGAATTTACCACAACCTACGCGCTGAAAACAGCGTCGAAGATTTGATTGAGCAGCATGGGGCTGAATTCGGCGGGACGGCCCGAGGCCGTATTCTCCTCGCCTATCTTGCGCATGGCCTCATCCAGGGTAAGAAAGCCGGGCTGGTCCGTGCGAATCAGATGGTCCAGCCGGCTGGCGATGGCCACCAGTTGGGCCGGTTCGAAAATGTCGGCCCCGGTGGAGTTGGCGGGATAACCCCCGCCATCGAACTTCTCCTCGTGCTGGTAGACGATGATCTTCACGTTTTCGCTCACGGGCAGCTCGAGAATCTCGAGCAGCTCCAGGCCCGCCGCCGGATGCTGCCGGTAAAGCTCGGTGTCTGCCGCCGAGTAGTCCAGCTCGCGCGACCTCAGCGGCAGGTTGCACGTCGAAAGCCCGATGTCATGCAGATAGGCGCCGGCGGCGATGTCGCGCAGGAGCTCTTTATCGGTGTAACCAATGCTCAGGGCCAGGAGTGCCGACATGCCGGCCACGTTGGCCGAATGGTTCCAGCCCGAGATCTCAATCGAACCCAGAATGGCCTTGAGTTTGTCGAGCACGCCCGCATCCACCTCCAAGACTTCAAGGACGTCTTCGGTGACCTGATTGATCTGCCGCTGCATCTGATCGGTAAGCGACGACTGGCTGCCGGGATCGGCATTGAAGCCGAAATGATTGAAAAGCAGCTCGGCTGACCGTTTCTGCAGCTCTTCTTTGGTGGTGGCGTTGGCCAGAAAATGCGGATTGTTGGCCAGCGTCTTGGAGGGCAGGATGTCCTCGTCATCGGGCGCGCTTTTTAAAAAGGCCTCGAGCTTGGGCAGGTCCTCGCGGCGAAAATAGAAGCGCTCGCGAAACTCGTGCATGCGCGCGTGGCGCGCGGGCCCCAGAATGGCGTCCTCTTCTTTATAGAGCAGCATCTTGCCGTTCATGGGCATGTAGATGTACATTTCAATCGGCACGACCCGGTTGGCCGGCAAGCGGTCGATGGGGAGCGGCAGGAAACCCGGATGTTTTTCGCCTGATCCGCTCATGCGGCCTGCCTCACTCTGAATTTTTCGCTCTTGCGAATGCGCAGCACGCTGAAAATCAGCGCCTGCGCGAAAATGGCCGACTCGTTTTCGAGCGCCCAGGTCAGAATACAGCATTCCAGCTCGGGCACCCAGGCATAGCGCAGCCGCATATTGGCTGGCACGCCCAGAAACGAGAACAGCGGATGTTCGTTGCCCAGCACCCCTTCGCCCGCACCGGGAAGAATTTTTCGTTCGACCGCCTGAGTGCGCGTGGGCCCGAACGACAGCACCTCGCTCGAAGACACGATGACCACCTCGCTTGAGTGGTATTCCCGGACGAACACCGCCGCCCGCTCAAGCGGGTCAGCCGTGTCGGGCAACGGCAGCTTGACGTGATTCATCTCATTGAGCGTGACGACAATTCGCTCGCGATCATCATTGGACAATGTTGTCAGGAGCGGTGAAGTTTTCTTGAAGGCCGGCAGCTTGAAGTACTCCAGCAGCGAGGGCTTGGGCAGGTAGCCACCTTCCCTATCGACGACCTGCTCGGCTTCCGGGCCAGATCCCATCTCGCCGGGCTCCTCGTTCGTATTGATCATGATGCCGTGAAGCACCGCGCGCGTGATCGCGTTTTCGTCGAACGCATTGATGACCGAATGTGATTGCACCCCTGATTTGAAGCGCTTGCC
>JACQAW010000034.1 GCA_016194725.1 Deltaproteobacteria bacterium | reverse complement strand
GGGCGACCTTCGCGCTTGAAGAAACCACCGGGGATACGCCCAGCAGCATAAAATTTCTCCTGGTATTCGATGGTCAAAGGAAAGAAATCGATTCCTTCCTTTAGCTCATTGCGGGTAACCGCGGTGACCAGAACAATCGTCTCGCCGTAAGTGACGAGCACGGAACCGTCAGCCTGCTTTGCAAGCCTGCCCGTTTCAATCGTGAGCTTACGCCCGCCGAAATCACAGGAAACTGTAATTGGTTTAAACATATGGATGAACCTCCTAAGGGTTTTCCGCGCACAAACGCGCGGCGGCCTATTCCAATGGCCGTTTGTGATGGACCCCTATTCGCGACTTGCGAGGAGATGAATGGATGACTGGCCAGCTAAAACCTATGAGAAAAACCACGAATCGGGAAACGGCAGCCGCTCTGGCGCCTGCATCTTCCCAATTCGTGGTTCTAACCACACCAATCCCAATCCCCTTTGAAAGATGAAAAAGGGGTCCGGTTGCTTTGTTTACTTTCTCAGATCGAGTTCTTTAATCAACTTCAAATAGCGGCTCGAGCTGTGAGCGGCCAGATAGTCCAGCATACGACGGCGCATGCCAACTGCTTTCAAGAGACCGCGGCGTGAGGAATGATCTTTTTTGTGGGTGCTCAGGTGCTCGGTGAGCTCTGTAATACGCTTCGTCATCAAAGCGACCTGAACTTCAGGGCTGCCGGTGTCGCTTGCAGCGGTTTTAAATTTATCGACGACTTTTTTGGTTGCGTCGCGTTCTTCGTGAGTCTGTTTAGCCAAGCTGAATCTCCTTCAAGTACTCTTTATAAAATATAGATTTTCCGGAGCTATAGCACCGGAGTTAAGTAGCCGTCAACACGCGTTATTGACCGGCGTGGAAGGCAGGCCCGACGGCCTAGCGAATATACTTTTTGTAGTAATCACGCAGCTTGTCAACGACCTGAGCTTCGATCTGCCGGGCCCTTTCGCGGGTCAGCCCAAACTGGTCGGCTACCTCTTGCAGGGTCTTGGGCTGGTCGCTCGTCAAACGCTCGCGAAATACCGCAAGTTCCTTTTCTTTCAGCGTCTTGGCAAACTCTTCGAGTCGGCTTTTCAAGATATCTTTGAGTTCTTCCTGCTCAAGCTGGCTGTCAGCACCGGCTCCCAGATCAGCCAGCATATCAAGGTGCGTTACCGACGGGCCATCCCCATTGCTTTCGAGCGGATTATTCAGACTCATTTCGGCGCCCCGGCTGCTCAGGCGCTGTTCCATCTCGACCACGTCGCGTTCGCGGACGTCCAGGTTTGCCGCCAGAAGCTTGGGCCCGGCGTGTATTCCCTGGGCCTCGAGCCGCTCTTTTTCCCGCATGAGCTGGAAAAAGAGCTTCTTCTGGGCCTGGGTCGTGCCTACTTTCACAAGCCTGAAATTATCCAGGATGTATTTGAGAATGTAAGAACGAATCCACCAGCCGGCATAGTAAGAAAGCTTGGCGCCTTTGGCCGGATCAAACTTGCTCACGGCTTTCATGAGCCCGATGTTGCCCTCCTGAATCAGGTCGAGCACGTTCTGATAGGCGCTGCGGTATTCCATGGCAATCTTTACGACCAGGCGCAGATTTGCCCGCACCATTCGCCGTGCGGCCTCCAGATCGCCCGTATCTTTCAAGCGGCTCGCCAACTCGAACTCCTCTTGCGGCGTGAGCAATTCGTAGCGCGACACCTCCTCCAGGTAGCGCTTCAATAGGTCTTTGTGCTGCGGGATCGCAGTGGGCTCAAGCTCGCTTCCGGTAGAAAGCAACGCGGGCAAGGAGTCGCCCGACCCCATGGCCAGAGCCCGATCATTTTCGCCGGTCAGCTCCTGGGCCGTGTCCTCAGAATACTCTGCGTCATCGGAATCCGACTCATCATCGTCCACATCATCCCCCCCGGGCTTCCGAGATGTTCGCGACACGCGCTCCAGAACCTCGGGCGTCACCACTTTTGGCTTGGACATGGCGGTTTTGGATTTTGTGGGTTTTCGGGGCTTTGCCATGGGTAAGGTTGTTTTTAATTGATCAGGGCTTTTTTTTCCAGCACCACCTCACTATAAGCTACTAATGACTCCTCCGGAAGAATTCAGCATCGCGGGCTTTAAGATAGGCGCCGGGCAACGTCGCGAAATCTACTTCAAGATCAGCGAGTCTTTTCTGGCGTCGAGCGTGCAGATTCCAGTAACCATCATTCGCGGCCTGCACGAGGGCCCCACGGTATTCATCACGGCCGCCATTCATGGCGACGAAATCAACGGCATCGAAATCGTGCGAAAGCTGATCTTCGAGACTGATGAGTCCAGGCTCAGCGGCACCTTGCTTTGCGTACCGGTCGTGAATATACCCGGCTTCCTGGAGCAAAAACGGGATCTGCCGTACAACCGCGACCTGAACCGTTTTTTCCCGGGCAAAGTACGAGGCAACAATGCCGAGCGTGTCGCCTACAAGCTGTTCACGCAGCTGGTGCGGCGCTCGGACTGGGGCATCGACCTGCACACCGCGGCGCACGGACGCGCGAACATGCCGCATATTCGGGGCGACATGTCGCACCCCAAAGTTCGCAAGCTCGCGCGGGCCTTTGGCTCGGGTGTGATTATCGACAATGTGGGTCGTCGTGGCAGCCTGCGCCGCACGGCCACCGAACGCGGTATTCCGACCATTCTTTTCGAGGCGGGCGAAACCGGAAAATTTTCACGGGAATTCAGCGAAGCCGGCTACCGCGGCGTTCGAAACGTACTTGAGCAGATGGGCATGCTGTCGCGAAAAAAGAACCGCCCACGTCCCAGCTATCAGGTCATCGTAAAGAACAGCGACTGGGTCCGCGCCGAACGGGGGGGGATTCTGGATCTTTTTTTTCACCCGGGCCAGCTGGTCTATAAGGGTGACGTGCTCGGTGAAATTTTGAACCCCTTCGGCAAAACAGTGACCAAAATTCGAAGTCCTTACACGGGCATGCTGGTGGGGGTGAGCACCCAGCCCTTGGCGATCCCGGGCACGGGAATCTGCCACATCGCAAGGCTTTCAAAGACTCTTTCCAAGGTGGAGCAGGTTCTTGATAAAATCAGTTCTTGATTTGACGTGTCAATCAATGTAAATGACCAAGCACTTGACTCGCTGCATGATTCTAAGAATTAATTACACGGTCGAGTGACACCAGTGTTAGTTTGATACTGGTTGGATCATTGAAATTATTGATGAATATGAAGTATTTATCGATAAGAGGTCTGGTACAAGCCTTGCTAAGTGTCTGCCGCCTGTACCCTTGTGTTTTAAGTGTTCAACTTTTGGAGGTCCCAATGAAGAGTCTCTGGTTAAAATCTGGCGCAGTCGCTTCGACCGCACTCTGGTCGTTTGCTGCCTTAGCGCAGTCGTCTTCTGCAACGACCTCTGCCAACCCCGCGCTTTCTGGTACCTCTACCGCCTCGAGCGCGACGTCGGCTGCTGCGAAAGCCGCGCCGCTGCCCATCACCATTAATAGCTTGAATATCTTTTACGGTCCGCCAGTCACCAGCCCTGGGCAGCACTCCAGTGCGGACAGCGCGATCAATCAGGATCCGAACACGAGCACGACGTTGCAGCCGATGTTCATTCGCAACCAGCTCAGCGCGACCTACAAGCTTGATGCGAAAACCAGCATTACTCCGGTTCTCGACTTCGATCTGATCATGGCCGATCCATCGAGCGACGCAAAAAAAGAAGGTTTTCACTGGCGCGACAATTTTGTAAAATTCAGCCGCAGCGGCTTGATGGAAAAGAGCATGGGCGCAAACAAGTTCAGCCTCGACGGCGACATCCGCCTTTACGCTCCCACCAGCGCCGCCTCTCGGGCCAATTTAACCATCGGCGAAACCCGCGTTTCGCTCTTCCCAAGCATGGCGATCGGTAAATCGAAATGGTCATTCTCGGCGGTTCTTTTCGGCAAGTACTGGATTCAGCCAGAGGATATGTCGACGGCCAAAAAGATCCCCGTTGATCCTTCGAATCCGAATTCGGCTACGACCGACGGTGGGCAGTCGCCACTGACGCGCCTCGAGCTTTATGCCGGCCCCCAGATCAACTACGAGTTCAGCCCCAAGGTCACGGCGTTCCTGCTCTTCGAAGCGGATAACAACTGGAACACCCACGGCATGCCTGCCTCTGCCGCCACCGGTTATTCCAACTACGACTTCGAGCCAGGCGTAAACCTGACTCTGCACAATCGTCTCTCGCTGACTCCGGCCCTGAACTGGTACACCAACCAGCGCCTGAGCACGACTTCGATGATCCTTACGGCAGCCATCAAGTTGCTGTAATTCGTTAGTTTTTTCAGCAGTTCCGGGTATCTTCACGGGACTGCTGCTAAAAGCCAGCAAATCGGCAGACTTTTCCCCAGCAGTTCCCAAAAGTTATCAAATCCCGTCTTTTATGCTCCCGTATATCCCAAAGTAGACAGAATTGAGTTACCATCTACCTATGGTGGTGGGTCAACAGCCCGCTCCATGGTTTGTGGAAGTCAATGGCACCAAGCAGGGGCCGTACACGTCTGAGCAAATCATGAAGCTACTCATGGATGGGGCTCTCAAAGTAGAGAGCAAAATATTCGATTCCACGGCAAATGTCTGGAAGCTTGCCGCCGATGTCATTCCCTATCTGCAGCTGAGCTCGCAACAGCCCCCAAAAAAAGCTTCGGGCGCCGCAAAGGCGGCGACTGCCGCCCCCAAACCCGCTTGGAACCCGCCGCCCAAGCCCACCGAGCTCAAAGACGTCCACATCGTCGACCTCAACTCGGAAGCGACTGGTGCGGTGGATTATTTTGCGCTCATCAATAATCAGCAGAAAGCAATCGAGCGCGGCAAAGCCGCGACCCGCGCCCAGTCTTCACGCGAAGCCAAAGAATCCGAAGCCGAGCGCCAGCGCCGGGCGCAGGCCCATCGTCAGGTGGGTCGCGAGGCGCTGACCGCCGCACGCCGTTCCGAACCCGCGAAAATTACCCGCGTAGCTCCTCCTCACGATACTCCGGTTGCCGCTGCCATTGCGGCCAGCCCGGCCGACGAAGTTGAAAACAAGGTGGGTGTGGACGGAATTCTGGTGGCCGAAGTTGATCCGGGAATGGGAATTGGCAACGTCGTCCTGTTTGCGAGACGGGTACGAAAATTTGCGCGCGAAAACAAGAGTGCGGTTTCGGTGGCCGCTTCCCTGGCTTTTGTTTTTGCCAGCACCTACGGCGTCGTACGCATGATGTCGGGGCAGAAAGGCCGCGAGCCTGCCAACACCGTTGTCGAGGTCGCCAAAGCCGTGCCGCCGCCGATGACCGCGGGCATCACCTCACCTTCTTCGACTATTGATGACCAGCTGGGTTCGGGCAGGAACCGAATCAAACGGGCAAGCGGCGCCGTCTCCTATGTCAGGACGCCCGACTCTTCTTATCCCCGGGTGGTTCCGCCCCTGCCCATGAACCCAAATGCCTTGAATCGGGGCGAGTCGCCTCGTGATTCAGCGCAATATTACAACAGTGCCGAGCAAGGTGCGGTTACGGCAGCGGGACCGCCGCAGAATGACTATAATGGCAACCAGGTGAATACCGATCCCAATGCCGGCGTGGTGAACCCACCGAATACTCTGCCACCGACACAGCCTTATAACAACGACCCCAGCCAGGGCGTCGTGAATCCCAGCGACAATCAGAACCAGTACCAGTCCCAATAGCCGTTGCCTTTACCGGGCTGGAACGCTAAATTTTTCCCATGAGCAGCTTCATTACGATCGAGGGCAGCGACGGCTCGGGCAAATCCACGCTGATAGGACGAATGGAGTCCCACCTGCGAGCCCGTGGCGTGCCGTTCAAGCTGACCCGCGAGCCCGGGGGCACGCCCGTAGCTGAAGAAATTCGCGATATTATTTTGAAACCCAATCGCAAGCTTTCAACTCTCTGCGAGCTGCTGCTTTTTGAAGCCGCGCGGGCCGATCACGTGGAGACGTTCATTCGTCCGGCTTTGGCTTCTGGCCAGTCGGTTCTCTGCGATCGTTTTACCCACTCCTCACTGGCCTATCAGGGCATCGCCCGGGGCTTGGGCGAAGATGTGGTGAAAAACCTGAATCGCGTGGCCACCGGCGGCCTTGAGCCGGACGCCGTCATCTGGCTCAAGCTCGATCCCAAAATCGCTTACGACCGAATCGAGAGCCGCGGCGGGGAAAAAAGCCGGCTGGATTCCGAAGCCATGGCTTTTCATCTGCGAGTTTTCGATGGCTTCAGCCAACTGGCCGCAAACGACCCTGAGCGTTTCATCGTGCTCGATGCCTCGCGCAGCCCTGAGCAGGTTTTTCAGGAGTTGCTGGCGCATCCCAACTGGGTCAGGCATGGGGACCTGCGATGACGGAAAAGGCGACAAATCACAGCCTGAAGCCCCGCGCGCAAAATCAGGCCTGGCAGAATCTGGTTACGATATCCGAGGCGCTGCCGCAGGGACTTATTTTTGTCGGCCCTGCGGGCGTGGGCAAACGCCGTGCGGTGAAAGCATTGTTTCAACTTCTGAATTGCGCCGAAAATGGCGATGGCGCTGCTGATGGTAACCTGCTTTTTGGTGCGCCCCCGGCGGAGCGGGAGCCAACCAAGCCCACCGAGCCCTGCGGCCGGTGTGTTTCCTGTCGCAAGATTGCCGAAGGCAGGCATGCCGATTTGATCGAGATCGGCCCCAAGGGCGAAAACATCGCCGTAGACGACCTGCGCGAGATGAAAAAGACGTTGTTCTTTTCGCCGATCGAGGGAAAGTTTCGATTCGTCATCATCGACCAGGCTCACAAGCTCAATGCCGCCTCGGCCAATGCGCTGCTCAAAACTCTCGAAGAGCCACCCGCGCATACCCGGTTTTTTCTCATCACCCACGAACGCGGGCTTCTACTTCCCACCATCACCAGCCGTTGCCAGTTCGTGCATTTCTCGCCGCTTGACGAGACGACGTTGAAAGAGCTTTTGGTCGAACTGCGCCATGAGGTTCCCGATCGCTTGTTGAACATGACGCTGGCACTGCTGGCGGGTGGGCTGGAGCGCGCGGCGCTGCTGGCCGACGAAAAAACGATCGCTTTCATTGAAACTGTGCAGCGCCATTTGGCCTCGCCGGCCAAGCGCTGGGAGGAAACCACCGCGCTAGCCGATCAGCTGGCCAGCACCGCCGGCAGCGACGACTGGCGGCTGGAGCTGCTACTGGATCTGCTGGTCCTGGGCGGTCATCGCGGCGCCCTCGCCAGCCGCAACGCCGCTGAAGCACGGCACTTCGTGGCCCGGGCCCTGGATGCGGTCTATCTACGCCGCAGGCTTGACCGCCACGCGAATAAAAAACTCGTGGCCCTTGCTGCGGCGGAACTGACAGCAGCCAAATAATAGTGGTAGTATGGAATCATGGACTCCAAGATGATTTCCGTACGGGGCGTTTCCAAGCGGTTCTACACCCAGTCCATCCTCAACCACGTCAGCTTCGAGGTGGGGCGCGGGGAATCGTTTGTCATCCTGGGCCAGAGCGGCGTGGGCAAGTCGGTG
>JACQAW010000249.1 GCA_016194725.1 Deltaproteobacteria bacterium | reverse complement strand
GGAAATTATGACCCAGTCGGCACCCCGCCTGAAGGCTTTTGAGAGCCTGCTTGCGTCGTTCGAGGGCATGCGGGGTGAAATATTCAAGGCCAATGAGGAGTTTTTCGTGCACATGGTGCACCAGCTGACGAAAACCGTGATTCTGCGCGAACTTAAAGATGAAGCCGGCTACACGCGTCGGCTGGCCCTGCACATCCTTGACCGGCTGGGCACGCGGGAAAACATCAAGATTTTCATCGGTGCCGAGGAACAAAGTTCCGTAGAGGCATTAAAGGACGGTCTTGCGCAAACTCTCGGACAGCTGAAAAATGTAGCTATAGAGGTGGATCCGTCGATTAAATCGGGCGGCTGCCGCGTCGAGACGGAATTCGGCGAAGTGGATGGGCGTATTGAAGTGCAGTTGCAGAGTATCGCAAACGGCCTCGGCGTAGACTAGGAGGGTCTATAGCTACTGAAAACTATGAGCTCGATCAACGGGTTTATAACGACAAATTAGCCAGATTGCTTTTGTACCGCGAGCGCGGAAAACTTTCGAAGAGCGTGGGGCTCACATTCGAAGGTTATCTGCCCGGCGCCGCGGTGGGCAGCATCGTGCGCATCATTCCCGCCGGCGCCACCGAAGTGAGTACTACGAACTCCATTGAAGCAGAGGTCATCGGCTTCAAGGACAAACGCGTGATTTTAATGCCGCTCGAGGAAGGCCGCGGGCTGAGCAACACGAGCAAGATCATCCTGACCGAGACTGAAGCTAGTGTTGCGGTAGGCGATTTTTTATTGGGCCGGGTAATCGATGGCCGTGGCGAGCCCATGGATGGCAAAGGGCCAATTGGCGCAGGCCTCAAGAGCGTGCAGCGCCGCGGAATTTATGGTTCGGCCATCAATCCGCTTGAACGCAGCGTGATTACCGAGCCGCTCGATCTGGGTATACGGTCTATCAACGGGCTGCTTACTTGTGGCAAAGGCCAGCGCATGGGAATCATGGCCGGCTCGGGCGTGGGCAAGAGCGTGCTGCTGGGAATGATGGCGCGTTATACCAAAGCCCAGGTGAATGTCATTGCCCTCGTGGGCGAGCGTGGTCGCGAGGTGCGTGAGTTCATTGAGCGTGACCTGGGGCCTGAGGGTCTGGCCCGCTCGGTGGTTGTCGTGGCCACCAGCGATCGTTCGCCGCTGCTGCGCATGCGTTGCGCGTTCGTGGCCGCCACGATCGCGGAATATTTCAGCGGCAAAGGCGCTGACGTGCTGATGCTCATGGACTCGGTCACGCGTTTTGCGATGGCACAGCGTGAGATCGGCTTGAGCATGGGTGAGCCGCCCGCGAGCAAAGGCTACACGCCCTCGGTTTTCTCCACTTTGCCCAAACTGCTCGAGCGCGCCGGCACGCGCAAGGGCAAAGGCAGCATCACCGGCCTGTATACGGTGCTGGTCGAAGGCGATGACATGGACGAGCCCATTGCCGATGCCACGCGCTCGATTCTGGATGGCCACATCGTGCTTTCGCGGACACTGGCCGCTCGCAATCAGTATCCCGCCGTCGATGTCGCGGCCAGCGTCAGCCGCGTGATGCGGTCGGTGATCGACAAGGGCCACAACGACCTCGCGGGTGAAATCAAAGATCTGATGTCCACGTATGCGGCGCACGAAGATTTGATCAATATCGGTGCTTACGTCAAGGGCAGCAATGCGCGCCTGGACCAGGCCATCTCGGTCATGGAACGGCTCAAGGCATTCCTGAAACAGGAAATCACGGATAAGGCGCCCTTGAACGAGTGCGTGGCGATGATGAACGGAATCGTGAGATCGGTGAAAGGCTAAATGAAGAGATTCAGATTTAAACTGGAAGTGGTGCTGGCTGAGCGCAAAAGGGTGGAAGACCTGCGCCTGCGCGAGTGGACGCTCGCGAAAAGAATTTTACAGGGAATGATGGACGCGCTGACAGTTCTAGAGCTGGGACTGGCCGACGCCATCAGCAAGGACAGCCAGTTGGGCAGCGGCCCGGGCGTGGACGGCATTGGCATGTTTGCGGCGGTAGACCAGTTCATCGCGGGCCAGAAGACGCGCATTGTGTGGAAAACCCAGGAGATCGAACGGGGGGCGCGGCTCACCGACAAGAAGCGCGTCGAGTATGTGAAAGCGCGTCAGAAACGCGAGGCTCTCGAGAAGCTCAAGGAGCGCCGACTGGGCGAACACCGTGTCGCGAGCCACAAGCACGAGCTCAAGACACTCGACGATATTTATATCATGTCGGGCGCGGCACGCCGGAGGATGGACGAAGAAGATGAAGGGGTGGCCGTATGAAGGGTGCGCGGCTGTTTTTTCGCATGTTTTGCATCGGCCTGCTGGTGTTGGCCGTAGTGGAAATCGCCTGGGTAAGGCCCGCTCGCAGCGCCGATGAGGCAGCGGGCAGCGCGGTCGCCACTAAAGCGGATGAGAAGGCCGCCGAGAAAGCCGCCGAAGATGCTGAAGCCTCGAAGGCCGCGACGCGCGCGGCCGAAGCGAAGGCAAAGACGTCTCTTAATGAGTCGGTGGCTGCCGATCTGGAAGCGCGCCGCCTGGCCGTTGAGGCCCGCGAGCATGGCCTCGAAGAGCAGGAAGGCCGCATCAAGGAACGCGAAAAGGCGCTTGATCAGAAAATCAAGGAGATGGAGCACCTGCGCGAGGCCGTGTCGGGCGAGCTCGAGGCTCAGAAGAAAAGCAATGAGGAACGCGTAACCAAGATGGTAGCGGTTTTCGAAACGATGACCCCGAAGTCGGCATCAAATGTGTTTGAGACCCTGGATGACTGGCTTGCGGTGGAGGTACTCAAGCGCATGAATGTCACGAAGGTGGCGAAGATCATGAACATCATGGACAAGAGCCGGTCGGCGAAGTTGTCCGAGATGTTGACGGGATTCTATCATCCTGAAAGCGATCGCAAAGTTTCCAGCATTAAAACTGCGGCAGGTCAAGCAGTAGCGCAGGCCCCGGCACAGCCGAAGACTACCTCTCCGGCACCGGCGCAAGCGAGCCCGCAGGCTCCACAGAAAACTCAAATGAAAGGGGGTGAAAAATGAATGATAAATAACAATATAGGTCCCGATAAGGGACTGCTCGAGATGGTCTTCGGCAAGAAGGAAACGGCACAGGCGGCAGAGCCGGTTGTGGCGACTCCAGAGGGCGGAGACGGATCTGTTCAACAAGTACCAGAAGACTTCATGGCTATGCTTGCGAAATCAGCTCAGGACCAAAAGGATGCGGCGGCAGCAGCGGCTACCGCGCAGACCAAGGGTGAGTCAAAGCAAGTTACGAAGTCTGCTGGGAGCACGGACGCCGCGAAGAAGGAAGCGGCAGCCGCTCTTGCGAAGCAGAAGGGCAAGGCTGGGGTAACCGGGGCGCAGAACTCAAAGGGCGGCCCCAAGGGTTCCAATGACCCCTCGGCTGAAGAAGAAGCGAGAGCCAAGGCCAAGGCGGCGCAGGCAACTGCGGCGGCTCAGGCTGCGGGCGTTTTGCAAGGGCATGCACCGGCGAAGCCAGCGGCTCCGGAAGGAGCTGCGGGGCCCAAGGCATTGCCTGCGACCACGGCAGCACAAGCGCAACAGCTGCAGCAGTTGCAGGCGGCGCAAACGCAGCAGTTGCAGGCGGCGCAAACGCAGCAGCTGCAGGCGGCGCAAACGCAGCAGCTGCAGGCGGCGCAAGCCGCTCAGGCAGCGGCCGCGAGGAATGCCGCATCGGCGGCCGGTGGCGTGCCGGGCGTCGGTCAGCAATCCGTGCTCGCGGCGCAGCAGGCGGCCGTGACGGCACAGCAGGCTGCCGTGACCGCGCAGCAGGCGGCACAGCTGGTCATGCAGCACGGCCTCGCTCAATCGCAGCAAGCCCAAACCGTTGTTCAGCCAATCGTGATTCAGGTTCCCATGGCCATTCCGGTGGAAGTACTGGGAATGCAAGTGGACGACGCTGACCTGGATCAGCTCGACCTCAGCGGCGGGCAGATGGGTTCGGCAGTCGGAGGATCCAAACCGCAGCTTACGACTTCGCAGGACTTCCTGGCACAGATGGGAGTCAGGCAAGGCGGAGTACTGGGAGTTGACCGCGTCGATCCTCGTCTGGGGCGTCTGAATGACGAACGCCAGAACGAGCAATCGGGCGACGGCAGCTTCGGCATGCTGATGCCGCAGCTGAGTGCGCAGTATGCTCAGGTGGGCCAATACGGCAGCGATACGACGACCGCAAAACCGGTCACGGGTTCGGTGCAGATGACGGTTGACCAGAGCGGCAAGCCCGTTTTGGCGAACACGATGGCCCTGGCAAATGAAGTCGCGGCAATGGCGGCAAGGGGCGGCGGAGCGGTGCGCGTGCGTATCGTTCCCGAGAACCTCGGAGAGATGACCATCAGCGTGAAAACTGAGGGCCAGCATCTCAACGTGCAAATCGAAACCGCGACCAGCGCGGCTCGTGATGCCGTGGCCAGTGCGATGCCAGAGCTGAGACAGATGTTGACGGCTGGCCATTACAAGGTCGGATCGCTCGAAGTCAATCACGCCGCGGGTGGCGGACAGTTGATGGTGAGCCAGGCCAGTGACGGAGTCGGCATCGGTATGTCGCAGTGGAGCAACCAATCGTCGTTTTCGGATTGGCAGGGCGGCAGGCAGCAGCACGATGACCAGCAAGGTGGTTCCGCCTGGGACCGTTACCGCAGTCAGCAAGAGGCAAGGCAGGAAGCAAGGCAGCAACAGCAGTACAGACAGCAGAACGGCTATAGACGCTACCAGCAAGAGCAGCTGGAAGCATAGTGGATGCAAAACAGTTTTGGGGCGGCGAACTTGTGGAGAGTTCGCCGCCACATCACTGAAGCAAAGAGTGAACGCCAGCAACGAACAGATGGCGGCGCAGATGGCGCAGTTCACGTCGCTTGAGCAGATGGTGAACATGAACAACAACCTGGAAAAACTTACGGCTTCGCAGCAGCCCTTGCAGAACATGGGCGCGGCCAACCTGATCGGAAAATACGTGACGGCCGACTCCAGCCGCCTGACGCATACCGAGGGCAAATATACGCCTCTGAACTTCGAGCTGCCCCAGGACGCCGCGAAGGTGCACATCTCGATCATCAACGAGAAAGGCGAAACCGTGCGCGAGCTCGACAAGACGAACATTAAAAAAGGTCAGGTGTCGATCGACTGGGACGGCAAGATCAGCGGAAATCTGCTGGCCAAGAGCGGCCAGTACATGATGCAGGTTTCGGCCGTGAACGAGGAAGACAAGCAGATGCAGGCGCGCACGCAGCACACCGAAGTGGTGCACGGCGTGGCCTTCGAAGGCAAGGAAACCGTGCTGCTGACGGGCGATCTGACCAAGCCCACGAAGATGCTGTTGCGCAACGTTTCGCGCATCATCGATGCGTCGGCGGGCAAAGCGGGGGCCGCGCCGAGCATGGTGACAGGACCGGGCGGCCTGGAGGTCGGCGGACTCGAAAATCTTGTCAATCAACACTTGCAACAGCAGCAGGCGCAAGGCGCAGGTGCACCGCCCGTCGAAATTCCGGAAGAGCGCAATGTCGAGGGTGGCGTGCGCGATCGCGCCAACTTCGCGCCACTGAATATTGACATGCTTAAAAAAGTAAACGAGCAGCCCGCCGCCCGGCCGGCCGCCTTGAGCAACGACGAGATTCGCAAGATGGTCGAGCGTCCCGACCTGTCAGCGGCGAACGCCGCGGCCGAAGCCGTGCAAGAGGGCCGTCCGCTTCAGAAGGGCAAGCCCGCTGTAGTTTCGGATGTCAACCCCGCCGCTCTCGAGCGGGGCTATACGAATTCTGCAGCAGGGAAATCGGTGCCCTCTGGCGTCGAAGGCTCGACTGCGGGAAAATGGGGGCAATAGGTCGTGCTCTTTAACGAAAGGGGAAATTGAGAAACATGTCAAATGCGTTGCGGTACCCAGCAGTCGGGGGCTCTCCCGGAAGCGTGATTAAACGCGATCCGGCGCAGGCACCCGATCGCGTAGTTCCGGGTGACGTGGCGTCGACAGATACAACGAAAGACAAGACGACTCAGGCACAGGACTTCAGTCAGATCCTTGGAAATCAGCTGCAGAAGCCGATTTCCGAACCGCTGAAGTTTTCGGCT
>JACQAW010000149.1 GCA_016194725.1 Deltaproteobacteria bacterium | reverse complement strand
CATAAAGATGCCGAAAACAAGAGATGCGAGAGCACCAGGTGGCTTGATTCCCACCACATCACCCCCGTTCGCAAAGGTGGCGCTGATACTCTCGAAAATCTGACCACGCTTTGCCGTGCGCACCACCAAATGGGGCATCTCAACGACTAGATGTCTAAACGAAATACCACTCCACCCCAGGAAGAAAGGAAAGTAGCCCATGGCATACACCGCAAGCCGCAACAAGCTTCCAACGCCTGCTCCAAGGATGCACCGCACATCAGACCCACTCGGTGCGCTCGAACCGAAGCTCCACCCCACCACGCAAAATCCCAGTGCACCCGAATCCACGAACCACCGAGCCCGCTCGGAGCCTCAGCAACCCACGCACCCACACCACACCAGCAAAAACCCCACATCCCCTTACAGGCCGTCCCCCGCCGAAAGTGGCAGCGTCCCCTTAAAGGGGATGGTCATAAGTAAGCGTAAACTCAACCCGCCGATTTTTAGCCCGCGAAGACGCATCCGTATTCTCAACCACCGGCTGCGACGACCCACGCGCCACCGGCACGATCTTGGATTCACTGATATGGCTGTTCTTCACGAAGTAATCCATCACCGTCATGGCGCGCGCCATGGATAGCTCCCAGTTGTTGCCATAATTCTTCTTGGGCGCGATGTCGTCGGTATGCCCGGAGATCGTGATGTAGCCGCTGAAAGTTTTTAGCAAGTCGCCCAGCTGGTCCAGGTCTTTCTTGGACTGCCGCAGCAGCTCGTTGGTGCCCGCTTTGAACAGCACCTGTTCCGGCAGCGAGAACTTCACGAACTGCGCGGTGGCTTCGACACCGTAGACGTGGCCTTCAAGCAGGTCCTGAATGACCTTGCTGATGCTGAGGTTTTCCTTCATCACGTCGTGAATCGGAGTGGGGCGCGGCACGAGATCTTCGGGCCAGAAGCCTTCGCCGCCATTGATGACCGTGTCTCCCTGGCCTTCCTTTTCGCCCAGCGGCCGGGGTACGTCGGATTTCGGGTCTTTGCCGTCGTGATAGGGCGTGTTCGGATGATTGAAGTAATGCGCGATTTCGGCTTTGGTTTCTTCGTCGGTACCCATGAGCCACATGACCATGAAAAAACACATCATGGCGGTGACGAAGTCGGCGTAGGCGACCTTCCAGGCTCCGCCGTGCGCGGCAGCATGGCCGCCGCCCTTCTTTCTCTTTATTATGATGACTTCGCCGGCCATGGCTTAAGCCGCCTTCTTCGCGCCGCCTGCTGCGCCACCCGAAGCAGTGGTTGCGGAATCAACTTCAGCGAAACTTGGGCGCACTTCGGGCGGAATCGAACGGCGCGCGAACTCCACGCATACCTTGGGTCCGCAGTTTTTGGCATAGGCCAGCAGACAGACCTTGATGACGGACAGAAATTTGCCTTCGGCTTGCAGGTTGAATTCCATCTTGGACGAAATGGGTTGCAGAAAGCCGTATGATCCCAGAACGCCCAGGAACGTGCCGACCAGAGCGGCGGCGACGCTTTCGCCGATGACTTCCTTGCCTTGAGTCAGCTTACCCATGGTGATCACAACGCCCAAAACGGCAGCCACGATGCCCAGACCGGGCATGGCGTCGCCGATTTTCGCGACCATCGTGGGGCCCTTGTACTCTTCTTCGTGGGCGGCAGCGATGTCGGCATCCATGAGGTCTTCAAGATCGTACGGCGATATGGAGCCGCTGAGCTGAACTTTCAGCGTGTCGCACATGAAGCCGATGGCGTGGTGGTTCTTGAGAATATTGGGGTATTTTTTGAAAATTTCGCTCGATTCAGGCGCGTCGACGTGAGCTTCGATCGAGAGCGGGTTGGCTTTCGCCGTCTTTGTGATCTCGAACATCAGATTGAGCAGCTCCATATAGTCGGTCTTGCTGGGGCCGCCGCCCTTTACGATGCCCAGCACCTGCATTGCGATGGCCTTGAGCAGCTTGGGCGAGCACGAGATCAAAAGCGAGCCGCCAGCGGCGCCGCCAATGATGACCAACTCGACGGGTTGCAGGAGCACGCCGATCTTACCACCTTCGTAGGTGTAGCCGCCGACTACGCATCCCAAAACTGTAAGAATACCGAGTATCGCAAACATGGTAGAGCTGTTTTCTCCTCTAACTTCATCGTCGGTTGCCGGCATGGACTGGAGTTTAAAGTGCGGACCGGGTGGTAATTCTTGCAGTGCCAGCCGTGGGTCTGGTACGTTGCCGAAATGAAGCTTGGAAAATGGGGACGTGAAGAGATCGTGTCGATTGCGCTCTACGTGGCATGCCTGCTGCTGGTGTTGATCGGTTCGGCGGTCACGGGGCAGAACAGCTTTCACTATCGTCAGATTGATGACTTGCGGACGTTGCAGGCAACGCCTGTTTCTCCGAAGTAGCCTGCCGGACGCGCCAAATATTTGTCTCCGTCATTTATCCACCGGCGCAACTTGGGCGAAGCGGCTCCGGGGCGACGAGAGCAGTGTCAAAATGCGCGACGCAGTAAAACGCAAAACACCTATGATTACAGATAAAAATGTCGTCCATAGCTGGACCTGCCGCCAGGCAAACTGTGCCGCAGCAAGCTGGCATACCCCTTGCTCACTCTAGCCTTGGATAGAGGTATGACCACCGTTGTACTGAGAACAAATAGGATAAGGAATGTCAGAAGAAAAAGCAGCAGGCGGTGATCTCGGTGGTGGTGGCGGTACGAGCAAGATCGTACTGATTGCTTCGGTCGTGAATATGGTTGCGACGATTGGTGTTGTGGCGGTTCTCATGCTGTCAAATCAACGCGAAAAGTCACAGCCGACGGTGGATGACATCGTCAAAGGCCAGGCAAAAGGCGGTCATGGAGGCGAAGGCGGGCATGGGGACGCAAAAGCCGAGCATGGCGGCGGTGAACATGGTGGTGGTGAACATGGTGGCGGTGAGCACGGCGGCGGTGGGAAGCCGGAAGAAGCGGTAACGGATGCGGGCAAGATCAATGCGCTGGATCCGTTTACGGTTAATCTGACGACGGGAATAGGAACGACACCCCGTTACGTCAGAATGAACGTGTCAGTGGAACTCGAGCAGGGCGTGCCGGATAAGGAATTCGACATCAAGCTGCCTCGAGTGCGTGATACGATCATCAACCTTCTTAATTCGAAGAAAGCTTTGGAGCTCAACTCAGTGGAAGGCCGTGAGCAGCTGAAGGAAGAGATCAAGAAGTCGATCAATGTGTTCATGATGCAAAGCAAGGTGAAGGGTATTTACTTCACGAACTTCGCGATTAGCAATTGAGAGGTCCGAGTTGAATCAGGTACTGACGCAAAATGAAGTCGACGCTCTCTTGACCGCCGTGAGCGAGGGCAACCTCGATCTCGGCGGCGGAGCTGCGCCGGGTGCCGACGGTGGTGGCGGGGGCGCGGCCGACGCCAACCCCGAGCAGGAAGTCGCGGCCTATGACCTGACAAACCAGGATCGAGTCATCCGGGGCAGAATGCCCACGCTCGACATCATCTACGAGCGGTTCATCAGACTCTTCCGAATCAGTCTTTCCAACAGCTTGCGCAAAATAGCCTCAATTTCGATTATCTCGACTGACTTGCTTAAATTCGGCGAGTTCGTCAACACGCTGCCCATTCCCAGCTGCATGAGCATCATGCGTTTCGAAGCCCTGCGTGGCCCGGCGCTATTGGTTTTCGAGAGCAAGCTGGCCTATGCGCTGGTCGACTCTTATTTCGGCGGCACCGACCGGCCCTATACGAAGATCGAAGGCAAGGAGTTCACGCACATCGAGCTCTCCATCATCAAAAAGGTGATGGATCTGGCGATTGCCGACCTGGAAGAAGCTTGGGCACCGGTGCACAAGACGAAGATCAGCTTCGTGCGAACCGAGGTGAATCCGCAGTTCGTCGGCGTGGTGCCGCCGAGCGACGTCATCATTTCGACGACCTTCGAGGTCGAGCTGGAAAACGCCAGCGGCACCATCGCGCTGGTCATCCCTTATTCGACCATCGAGCCGATCAAACAAAAACTGAATGCGACCTTTCAGGCGGAAACCGACAGCAAGGACAAGCTCTGGACCAAAGCCCTGGGCGAGCATTTGCAGAACGTGGAAACCGAGGTGGTCGTGAATCTGGGCGAAACGAATATTACGGTTGGCGATCTCGTG
>JACQAW010000148.1 GCA_016194725.1 Deltaproteobacteria bacterium | reverse complement strand
CAGGCACGCATCGAATGTTTGCATGGGGCTGGGCGGATTAGCGTGTTACCTACAGGCCTATTATCTCTCAACCAGAAGAGTGGAAGGGCTGTTTCTCAGAAAACGCATCATGCGATTGCTGTTGTTTGGCTCGGGACTGATAGGGCTGATCGCCATGAGCCGCATCAATACTTATAGCGCCGTTCCCTCGGTCATCCAGGTGCTGTTCAGCCGCTCAGGACCGCTATTTCTGCTGCTCTCGCTGGGGCTCATCGCGCTGTCGGAATATCACAACGAGCATTCGCTGGCCAAGTCGATGCCGGTTTCGAAGTTTCATCTCCTGAATCCACTGCCGGCGGCGGTAAAAGGCGTGATTTTGAACGTCGACCTGAAAGGTTCCGAGCACCTTTCACGCCTCAGCGCTCGGCTGGGCCATTCCGGCGATCTCATGGAAACCTGTCTGTCTCACCTGTGGACCGCGGTGAGCGAACACGATGGCCTGGTGATGCAAACCGAGGGAGACTCGCTGCGCGCGCTTTTCGCCGACGGTGACCACAACAACTCGCTGATCGCGGCGTTCGAGGCCCTGGATGCCATGAAACGGAATCTGACCAAGCTGAGCAAGCGTTTTGCCTCGCAGGGACTGGCCGCAAGCCTTCCCCGCGAGGGCCTGAACTTTCGGGCCTCGCTGGCCGCGGGCGAAATACGCCCCATCTGGCAGGATTACGGTGGCGTGCGGCTGGCCAGCTGGACTGAAACCAGCGGCACCAATGTTTTCACCGATGCCGCACGCCTGCTCGAGCTGGAGCGCCAGATTCAGAGCGAGATGAATTCCCCAGCGAGCATCGTGATTACGCCCGCCGAGCTGCGCGCGCGGTTCACCGTGGGGTCGTCGCAGGGTGTATGGTTGTTTGACCGTCGCAGCTTCGTGGGCAAACATGGGGCCGCTTACGAAGTGGCCGCCTACCGCGTGGGCGAAAAATAACCTGCCTGCTTGGAGTCATTAAGCTTTCAGGGCGCAAGGGTCGCGCAGCAGCGAAAACCCGCTTCATAAGTTCGAAAAAGTTTTGCCGGCCCGGGATGCCCGGCGTTCAGGGTGCCTTCGCAGCCTGCCTTGATTCCCGCGGCTTTGTGCATGTTGTAGCAGCCCGACCAATAGCAGCCCATCATGCCATAGCCGTAACCGCTCGTGATCTTTCCCGTGCGAAGCACCCACTCCGAAGCATTTCCGGCCAGGTCATAAACGCCGTCATCGGACACGCAGCCCGGACGGCTGCCACTGGGGTCGGACTGATTGAGCTCATCAATGTGGCGGCGGGCCGCTTCGCTCGGAAACTTGTTCACCAGGCCCCAGTTCACCGCGCGGTAAGGCTTGTCGTCATTGCAGACTCCGCGTTTGTACACGTTGCCGTAAGGGTATCTGTTTTTTCTGGCGCCACCGCACGACCGAATCCATTCTTTCTGCGTACACAACCGTTTACCACGCTCGTTGCACCAGGCTTCGGCCTCGTCGGCGCCCCGAGCAGTAAATGGCCGCGTGCCTTTTTCATTGGGCGCTTCGTAGCGATCAATGCAAAACCCAGGCAGCGCCGCCATATCGTCGGGGCAATGGGCCACGGGACGGACACCGGAATTGGTGGCGATCTCGTCGGCGAAGGCGAAGCCGGAAAGCAGCAGGAGCAGCAGCATATTCGCCTATAATAACAATTGTTGTCTATTTTAGTCAAGCATGTTAAATGCCCTCTCCATGACGAACTGGAGTGCTTCCTCATTATTAGTGCCCATCCTTTTACAAGCGCTGCTATCGACCGCTCACGCCAAAACGGTGAGCGGCTATCTCGAAATAGTTCCCATCTATTCCTCGGTGTCGTTCGAAGGCAAAACTGAAAGTGCCGGGCGCTGCACCGGAACTTTCATACATCCGCGGCTTGTTCTGACAGCGGCGCACTGCGTGCGGCACTTCAACGCCAACAAGATGAACGACCGGGTGTATCGCGCGACCGACATGTCCAACCAACCCGTTCCCGATCTTACGGCCGAGCCTTTGCAGGTTTATCTGCCCATCGCGGTCTGGTGGGGCATGAAGCAAATTCATCCGGCCTACATTCACGTTTCGCCGCTGGCCATTCCAGTGGAACGCGGCGACCTGAGCCTGGATTTTGTCGAACAGGACCTGGCCATACTGGAATTTGACACCGACTTTCCGAATATCCGGGTTCTGGGCGAACGCAGTCCCCGGATGGGACAGGCCGTGACGATGATCGGCTTTGGCAGCCATGGTGGCCGGAATGGAGTCGCGGGCGGGTTTGGCGCAGTTTATCCCACCAAGCACGGCGGCGAAAATGTCCTGAGCATGACTGAGCTGAACATGCTGGTGGCCAACGGCTCGTCTGAAACCTGCGACAACCCCAGCCCATTCGCCAAAGACTGGGCGGTCTGCGGCGGCGATTCCGGCGGACCGCTGCTGGACACCGATACCGGTGCCATCCTGGGCGTAACCTCGGCCTCGGTAACGTTCAAGGACCCGGCAAAGGGCAAACGCAAGCTTTCGGTCTATACCGACGTCACCAGCGGCCCCGGCTCGGCGTTCATTCGTGAAATTCTCGAGCTGGTCAAAACCCGCAAGCCCGCGACGCCAGCTGCTGCTGCCGCAAGACGCGGCGACTAGGCGCGACGAGCGGCACGCGCAGATAGACCCCGAACTCCTGCACAAAATCCACGCGAATGCAGGCGTGCACGGCGCCCTGCTTGTCGTCGAAGTCCACGCTGTCATTGAGCGGAAATACCGGCTGGTGCCACACGCCCGCGTTGATGTGAATACCGAACTCACCCGAACAGTAAAACGCGACGAAGTCCTCGGGGCGCACGTCGTCTGTCAGCACAAACTCGCGTTTGCCTTTGCGCGGCCGTTTGCCCGCGTCATCGGGATTACAGCTCCAGCCTGTGATGTACTTGCCGTTCACCGCGTGATTTTCGGCATGCAGCATGTCGCCCTGCCAGCGCATCTCGAAGGTTCCCGAGGTTATGCCGCCGCTGCGGCCTGTATTGGGCTCCACCGGCCGTTTGCCCGGCGCGGGCCAGGTGACGATATCCACCTCGGCCTCCTCGAACGAGCTTGCGATGCGCCCATACCCCTCGAAGGTTTCTGGGGTGATGGGTTTCAGCGGAACATCAATTATTTTAATCGAGGACATATCAGGGGGTCACCTATGGTTTTGGGGTTCGATTCCGAGTCGATTATGGACCAGGGCTCGGCGACACGCCATTCTAATAACTCATACGACACAGCGCAATACTCCTTATTCAACGTGCAAACAAAGATCTTGTCAGCTTATTTCCAAACATGTCCTTTGGATCAAGGTCCCACTTCACCTCGCGGAATTCCTGGAGCTGGTTGCCGTAATTCCCCGCTCTGACGGCCTCGCCCAGCACCCAGTCCCGGTTTTTTCCCCAGTGCGGTCGGGCCCCGAAAACCGTCACCAGAGTTTTCACGAACTCATTGAGGTCATGGTCCATTTTCTCGCGCAGCCTGCCCTGAATTCGCTGCGGGTCATAGGTGAC
>JACQAW010000147.1 GCA_016194725.1 Deltaproteobacteria bacterium | reverse complement strand
ATCGACGTCAATTCCATTATCGATTCCCTTTCGGTTCCCGCGTGCTAGATTTCAGAAATGACGCAAGCAACATTGGTTCTTCCGGCTATCGAAGGTCCGCGAAAAATCGGGTGCTACGAGGTCCACAGCATCGAGACCGGCTCGTTCGCGCTTGATGGCGGCGCCATGTTTGGAATCGTTCCGAAGCCGATCTGGGAAAAAACCAATCCGGCCGACGAGCTCAATCGCATCGATATGCGCCTGCGCACGCTTTTACTGGTGGAGCGCCTTGCGGACGGCAAACGTGGAAGGGTCATTCTGGTCGACAACGGCATCGGTGCGAAGTGGGCCGAAAAGTTCGCGAAGATGTACAAAATTGACCATGAGCGTTGGAGCCTTGAGCGTGAGCTCTCGGCGCGAGGCGTTGCACTTGCCGACGTCACCGACCTGATTGCCACCCATCTGCATTTTGACCATATGGGCGGCACCACGCGCCGTGAAGGCAACGAGCTGATTCCCAATTTTCCCAATGCGCGCCTGTGGGTGCAAAACCAGAATTGGAATCTCGCGTACCATCCCAATGAGAAAGACCGCGCGAGCTACCTTGCGGAAAATTTTGATTTTTACAAAGGCAACTCCAAACTCAATCTACTCGATACCGCCTATGGGACCCGCGAGGAAATCCTGCCCGGAATTCACGTGCGGGTCAGCAACGGGCACACGCCCGGCATGCAGATGGTCGAGGTTTCGGACGCCAGCCATGCGGTCATCTATTGCGCCGACGGAGTGCCGACGGCCAGCCACGTGAAAACCGCCTACATCATGGGCTACGACTGCTTTCCGCTGACGATGATGGAGGAAAAAAAGAAACTTCTGCGTGAAGCCGAGGAGCGGGGAATGATTCTTTTCTTCGAGCACTGCCCGCGCGCCGAAGGCGTATCGGTATCGCACGACGGCCGAGACTTTTCGATCAAACAGGCATATAGGTTTTCGTGATGGTCGACCAATTTCTGATCGGTGGACACCGCAATTTCATTTATCTCATTTCGTCTGACGGCCAAGCGCTGGTCGTCGACCCGCAATCTGATCTTACGCCATGGCAAAATCGGCTGCGCGAGCTGGGCGCGAAGCTGACCGGCGTGCTGCTTACCCACACGCACTGGGACCACGTTGCCGGGGTGCCGGCAATCGTCGACCAGTACGGCGCCGAAAAGATTCCGATCTACGTGCACGAGCTCGATGCACGCCGCATGTCGCAGTCGGCACCGGCCGTGCTGGAACATTTTTCATTCGTAAAGGAGGGCGACCGGATTCGCGTGGGCAGCCTTAGCCTGGAAGTTCTGCACACGCCCGGGCATAGCGCCGGCGAATGCTGTTACTACCTTGCCGGCCAGCCGCCGCAGCTTTTTACCGGCGATACGGTTTTCGTGGGCGACGTGGGTCGAACCGATCTGGAAACGGGCAGCACCGAAGAGATGTTCACAACTCTCCAACGTTTGAAAAAGCTGGCTCCTGAAACGGTCATTTATCCGGGCCACGACTACGGAAAAACCAAAACGACGTCCATCGTGCAGGAATGCAAACAGTCGGCGGCCTGGCGCTGCCGCACGACAGAGGAACTCGATGCAATCCCCTGAAAGCCCGATGGCCGCAAAGCCGGCTCAGCTGAAGTTGCCCAGGCTGCCCGGTTTGCTGAGCGTTTACCGGCTGCTCGTTCGTCCCTGCTTGTTTTTCTTCGACGCCGAAACCATGCACCATCTGATCCTGTCACTTGCGCGCCTGGTACTGAATTTTCCAATGGGTCCGACGAATCACGCCCCGGCCGCAGCTGGGCAATCCCAGACCACGGCTGAGCCGCATTCCCGAAAAACGAGCGCTGCTCAACCGCATGGGCTTCAACAATGACGGCGCCGAAATCATCGCCGAGCAGCTCAAGCGAGTGCGCGACCGGATCAAGATTCCCGTGGGCGTGAACCTGGGCAAGAATCGCGACACTCCGAACCCCGAGGCGATCAAGGATTACGAAATCCTGTTCAAGGCCTTCGAGCAAACCGCGAGCTATTTCGTCATCAACATCAGCTCGCCTAACACTCCGGGCCTGCGGGATTTGCAAAGCGGCGAGTTCGTGCAAAGCCTGGGTGCGCGAATTCTGCATCATCAGATTTCGCAGCCCGTTTTCATCAAGCTGGCCCCGGACATCGAAACCGAAGACCTGCGTTCGATTGGTGCGCTATGCGGTGACAAAAAACCTTATACCGGCCTCATCCTGACCAATACCATTTCGACTGACCTGGGCGGCTTGTCGGGCTACCCGCTCAAAGGCCCCTCGACCGCGCTGCTGCGCCTGGCCCGCACTCTGGTACCGGCTTCAGTGCCCATTATTTCTGTAGGCGGAATTGAGACCGCCGAAGACGTCATGGAACGTTTTACGCATGGCGCAAATGCGGTACAGCTATACTCGGCCCTGATTTATAGTGGTCCAGGGCTTCCGGGCCATATCTTGCGGGAATTGCAGTCAAAAATGCGGCGAAAAGGCATTCGTCAGCTCACGGACCTGCGTCAATATTGACGCGGCAGTAAGAATGCCCATATTGTAGGTAAGAAGCAAAAGTTACAGGCCCATACTCCAGGAGGTTCATATGAGCGTTCGATACGGTTCAAGCGGATCCAATTACGATGACGGCGGTGCGCCCTCATATATATCGCCGACCCAACAACTCGCTATGTCTCGCTATGTCAGCCGCACCTATGGCTGGATGTTCATTGGCCTGCTCGTTACCGGCATTGTGGCTTACCTGATCGCGTCGTCGGAATCCGCCATGGCAATGGTTGCCGGCAGCCCTGGCATCATGATGGTTCTCATCATCGCTCAGTTCGCGATCGTGATGGGGCTGACTATGGCTTCCAAAAGAATTTCTGCCGCAACCGCCACTCTGGGATTTTTAGCATACTCCGCTCTGACGGGGGTAACCATGTCCGTGATCTTTCTGATCTACACGGCAAGCTCGGTAGGCCAGGTCTTCATGATTACGGCGGGAATGTTCGGCGGCCTGGCGCTTTACGGCACGGTTACGAAAAAAGACCTGACCGGAATTGGCAGCTTCGTGGGCATGGGGCTCTGGGGCTTGATTCTGGTCGGACTGGTCAACATTTTTGTTCGCAGCGAAGCGTTGAGCATGGGGCTTTCGGCAATCACGGTAGTGGTGTTTGCTGGCCTGACCGCCTAC
>JACQAW010000146.1 GCA_016194725.1 Deltaproteobacteria bacterium | reverse complement strand
CCTCACCAGCCCGCACCGGGGATGGTTCCGGTTTTTTGCGTTCCGCTTCCTCGCTCTGCGGAAAAATCCTTGCTCAAAAGCGCGATCTTTACGCGGGCGGGGTACTAACTTTATCCATCCTATTTTCTTTTTCGCGCAGGCTTTTTCTTTTCGTCCTTCTTCTTTTCCTGCTTTTTCGGACGCTCTGGCCGGTTTTGTTTGTTGGTTTTGTCTTGTCTGTTCGGCCTATTTGGCCTGTTAGCTAAACGTACCTGCGGCCGCGGTTGAGCTGGGCGCGTAGCGGCGACGCTCGCCGCTGCCGGTGGTGGAGTAGCGGACCGAGGCGGAGCACCAGCGGCAGCGGCAGCCGGCGGTGCTGGGGTAGCGGACCGAGGCAGAGCACCAGCGGCAGCGGCAGCCGGCGGTGCTGGGGTAGTGGACCGAGGCGGAGCACCAGCGGCAGCGGCAGCCGGCGGTGGCGAAGTAGCGGTCCGAGGCGGAGCAGCAGAGCCAGGGTGGCTGAGCTGCGACTGCGGATGTTGCTTTTGCGCCGGCGCCTGTTGCCGGATTATTCGCCGCGCTTCGACATGTTTTACAAAATTTGGTGCGCGCTGTGAAAGATGCTGAAAAAAGGCCTGACGTTCGAATGCCTTGGATGGTGGCGGAACAGCCATTCCCCTTTTCATCGAGGACATGGTGCCGGCGCTGATGACCGAATGGGTGGCGGGATTGCGAAAATCCTCGCGACTTTTGGCCAGGGCCACACTTCCTTCGAGCGTGTGGACGGTGGATTCCCCGCCAGCCTGGTCGTGTTCCACCGTAAACTCGGTGCCGCGCACGCCCATGACCGACGTGGGTGTTTCAACCAGAAACGGCTGCTCATCGGAATAAATCTTTTTCACCACGGCGTGAAGCATCCCGTAAAGCATCTGAAGATGGGTATTGGGTGAAGCCGGGCTCCACGAGGCTTTGATCGTAAAGTCGCTGCTGGGCCCGAGAACCAGCTCGCTCTCGTCTGCCAGGGTTACCGACACGCTGACGTTTTTCGGGGTCAGAACATGGTCGCCGACATAAACGGTATCGCCAACTGCGGCGGTAGTCAGCGCCTGGCCATTTTTGATGTCAACGGTGTCTGTGCCCGAAGGGCCCTCGATTCCCGCAATTTTTCCGCCGGGGCTTCCCACCTTGGGCGCCTGGGCCGCCGTAGGTACCTGGGCCAACAGCGCCGTGCTGAAAAAAATGGCAGCTGTCGCAAAAAAATAGCTCGGCTTCATCGCGTATTCAGCGCCCGCGATGCAGGTACGAGGGACGGTTCGTCGGCAAAGGTTTTTTCTCCTGCTCGCTCGAAGGGTCGGTGCCATTATTTTGTACCCATCCAAATAGTTTGGACCGGCTTGCGCCCGGTGGCAACACGGAAAGAATTTACGGGCGTGGAGTCCTGGCTTTAGGCACGAAAACTATGGTCTTGAAATTGCGCTTCTTGAGCTCACGAAGCACCGAAGGCAGCACGACCACTGTCTGTTCCTGAATGTCATGAAACAGTATAATGCCGCCTTTGGCATTACTCAGCTCCTGAAGCACGTTTTGAAAAAGCTGTGCCGGATTGCGAAGTTTCCAGTCCGACGAATCCATATTCCAGAAAAACGTGGCCATACCCAGACCCGAAACGAACTTTTGCAGCGCCTTGTTGCGGGCTCCGTAAGGAAATCGAAAAAATGAACTTTCAATGCCGGTCGCCGCGATCACCGCTTCATGCCCCTTCACGATGTTCTTCTGAGCGCTGGCAAAGTCGAGTTGCGGCAGCTGCGGATGGTTCCAGCTGTGGGAGCCTACGGTATGTCCGTCATTCAGCACGATGCGCGGTAAAGTGGAGTAATGCTTGGCCATTTCGCCAACTTCAAAAAAGGTCGCTCGAACTCCGGCTTCTTTCAGAATTTTCAAGATCCGTTCGGTGCGCGTCGGGTGGGGGCCATCGTCAAAAGTGAGCGCGATCTCACCGGCCTTCAGACCGCCATCTGAAATAACCGGGCCGCTGCTGGTGTCCACCACGCGTTCTTCGCTGGGCAAAGTAATCGCCGCTGGCTGGGCGGGAGCATCGTCGCCTGCGCCATCTTCGTCAGCTGCAAGTTCACCGGCACTGGCTGCCCAGTACCGGGTCAGCTTTGCGACCAGTCGCGAGTGGCATGCGCCAAGCTTGCGGGCCGTGGCGCGATCATTGATTTCGTCTTCGAACAGCGCCAGGTTTTCACCCGACAGCTTTGAGAGCTCCGTGCACAGCTCGGTCCAGCCAGTGGCGGAATCGATCTGGCGGGTAATGCGAAAGATGTCGTTGGGCGTGTGTCCGCTTTGCTGCCATTCCAGAAACGACTGCGCCGACGTGTTTGCGATCAACGCTTCGGTAATGCGGCTTGCCACATCTGCGTGGGCGATTGGGAGCAGGCTCAAATGAGATATGAAAAAAGCTAATCTAATCAATTTCATGCAATGCGTTATACAGAAAACAAAGGACTAGGTCAAATTTACCTAGTAAGCCGATATTATTGAGTAAATAGATCCAATAATTTCGGTAGGCGGCCGCCGGGTTTGGCGTATAATTGAGCAATACACATTGGAACCGGATTCGGGGAACCAGGGGAAAAATTATGCGTCAGTGGCTAAGTTCGTCACTTGTTTTCAGCTCGAAGATGATGTTTTCGGCGGCCTTATCGCTCGTAGCTCTTGTTTTTGTACTGGCCATCGTCGCCCGCCTCGATGTCGCTTTCTTCGAAGCGAATGGAATGCTGCAGAATGAGTTCATTCGGGAGGCTTTCTACTATCAAATTTTTCAGGTCGACGCCGTGATCATCTGGATGCTGATGCTGGGTTTTCTGGCGGTGCTTTCGATCTCATTTCTGTTCTGCAAATCGCAGTTCGACTATTACCGCTCGCTGGCACGGGCATTCAAACTTTTTTCGGACAACTGGGAATCGCCGCCAACGGCTTCGCTGGGACGCTTTAACCCCTACGTCACTTATTTTTTCGACATCCTGAGCCGCCGCATGAATGGCGAGACCGAAGAGGCCCTAGAGCCCCTGATCGCGCGCGCAACCCGGGAATGGCCGCAGAATCCCCAGGTTTCCTGGTACGACCAGCTCCAGTTCGCCACCGTGGCGGGAATGCTTGGGATGTTCTTCTCGGCCTGCTGCGTGATTTTCTATCTTAAAGTCAGCGGCCGCGTCGTCGAGCTGGCCAACTCGATCGTGCATTTCACGAACACCAACGGCCCCTCGTTCCTTACGGAGCAGTTCAGCATCATCAGTATTCTGGTGTGGATGATTCTGGGCATCACCACCCTGAGTTTCATCGTCACGGGCTATCGCTTCGGACGGCAAATCGCCGAGGCCGATTATGCGATACTGCGTGACATGAAGGACTTCATGGAAGGCAACTTTCGTCAGCGCCTGTTTTTAAGAAGCGGTGATCCGGCCCAGGAATACGTGCTGCCCATGAACGAAACGCTGGAAGCAATGGGCGTCAAGCTGCGCGCCCCAGGAGCGACTACCCAGATGCGTAGTACGGAAGCGCCAGCCGGCGCAGCTCTTGCTGCCGGGGTAGCCGTTAAAACCGGATGAACGTCGAACCAAAGACCGAGACGCAAATCATGGCGGCGCTTATGGCGCTGACGCACGCGTATGCAAGCGGCGACTATCGTCGAGTCCTGGCCCTGTACGCACCCGATGCCGACACGGTGGCCTTCGGGCCCACGATAGGCGAGAAATGGATCGGCCCCGCAGCCATCGCAGCCGCTTATGAAAGAGAGCTCAAGAACTATCCGGAATCCGATCTGGAGTTCGTCTGGGTTTCGATTTCCAGCGTGGGTGCCGTTGCATGGGTGGCGGCCGACTGCAAAGCGCATGTGAAGGTCGACGGCAGGGTGCTGCTGCTCGAGGGCCGGTTTTCGGCGGTATTCGAGCGGCGTGGCGAACGCTGGCTGATCATGCACTCGCATTTTTCTTTTCCTGCCGCGATGTGAAGGTTATACCCAAGCTATGGGAGCAACAAGCCAGGGTACGAAGCGGTTTTTGGAAAAACACGCTTTTCCGATCACGATTCTGGGCCGCACCGGATGGAGCGTGTCGCCAGTCGGCTTTGGCGCGTATCGCGTTCACGACCACGAGTCTTTGCACGAGCAGGCGCTGAAGCTGGCGCTGCAGCAAGGCTGCAATCTCATCGATACCAGCACGAACTACGCCGACGGCGGGTCGGAACGGCTGATCGGCCGCGTGCTCAAGGGGCTGCTGAAGTCGGGAGCGCTCAAGCGCGACGAGGTGGTCGTAGTCAGCAAGGCGGGTTACGTTCAGGGCGAGAACATGAGGCTCGCAGTCGAGCGCGCGCGCGCCGGCGAGCCGTTTCCCGAGATGGTGGAGTACAACGAGAACTGCTGGCACTGCATCTCTCCCGAGTTTCTGAGCGAGCAGATCACGCGTTCGCTGGCCCGGCTCGAGCTCGAATGCCTGGACGTGTTGCTTTTGCACAACCCCGAATACTTCTTAAAGACCAAGCCGGATCACGCCGAATATTACCGCCGCATCGGGCGGGCGCTCGAGTATCTGGAAACCGAGGTTAAAAAGGGGCGTATCCAGTATTACGGAATTTCCTCGAATACCTTTCCAGGGGCCAAGGAAGCCGAAGACTATACCTCGCTCGAAAGCGTCTGCGACCTGGCGCAGGAGCAGGGCGCGAACCACCATTTCGGAGTGGTGCAGTTTCCGCTGAACCTTTTCGAAGCGGGTGCGGTGTTCGAGGAAAACAACAGTGGCCATACCCTCGCCGCGCTGGCACTGAAAAAAAACCTGGGCACGCTGGTCAACCGTCCATTGAATGCTTTTACCGAGAGTCGCATGGTTCGCCTGGCCGACTATCCGGCGCATGTCGGCGAAAGCGTCAGTGACCGGTTTCGTGCCGCGATGACCCGCGCCACCGGGCTCGAAAGCCAGTATCAAGGCAAGGCGGTCGTGCCCGTGCAGCAAATCGCCTGGGGCCACATTCTGAAAGAAAATTTCGGAAGGCTTGCCGAGATATCCAGATGGAAAGAAATTTTGGAGTACCAGATACTGCCATCGCGCGATGAAGCTTTGGAGCTTTTGGCCAGTAGCGGTTTTTCCGACTGGTGTGGCGAATATCGCGTTTCTTCCGACGAGCTGTTTGCGGCCTTCAGCGCGATGCTCGAAAGCGAAGCTGCCATTCAGTCCAAGAGCATCGCCAGCCGGCTCGATCGCGCGGCGCCCGCGCTCGGGGCGTCTCCCACGCTTTCGCGCAAGGCGATCAGAATGTATCGTTCAGTTCCCGGCATTCATTGCGTTCTCGTGGGAATGCGCCGGCCGGAATACGTTCAAGATGCGATGAGCATTGACCCCGTGCTGACCGCGGCTGAAGCCATTGCTGCATTTCGGGCTGCAGCCGAAGGAGGCTTCATTGAAAATTAAACCGACCGTTCGTCTGGCGCGACCCCGGATATTGAAAGATAAACCGGTATTCCGATGCTTCTCTTCCTTGTAAATCAAATCCGTCTGACGCACAGTCGCAGCCATGACGCGCTTGACTGATAAAGATGTGCTTCGTGCGGTTCTCAACCGCCAGGGAGTCGTTGTTTTTGCTTATGACACCGACGGAACTATTACTTTCGCTCAAGGCAAGGGCGACGCGCTGGTCGAAGGCAGTCCCAGTATGCTGGTGGGGCATTCCGCATTTGAGGTCGTGCCTCACAACAGCCCCGAGAATATCGATCATCTGAAGATGGCGTTGGCGGGCGAAGAATTCACCGCAATCGGCCGGTTCAAAGAAGACAGTGTTTTTATCGAGGGTTCCTTCACCCCGATTCGCGATCAGTTCGGCAAGGTCGTCGAAGTTCTGGGGCTGACGTTCGACGTCACCGAACGCGAGCGCGCGAAACGCGAGCGCGATGTTCTCATCGAGATCGGAAAAGCGCTGACCGAAGCCCCGACTCTCGAGGCCGGTCTTGATCACGTCTGCCGGCTCATGCTTTCGGTGCTTTGCGACTATTGCATGATCGATCTTGCCGATAAGGATGGAAGACTTCAGCAGGCTTCGGTGGCCCATGTCGATCCCATAGCGGAAAACCGGCTTTTTGAGCTGCAGCGGCGTTATAGCTTCGAGTTTCGCCCCGATTATCTGCCGTTTCGGGTTTTCACCTCGGGCGAAACCGTGCTTTTTCCGGAAATCACCGACGAGATTATCGCCGCTCACGCCCACGACGAGCGGGAGCTGGCGCTGTTCCGGGCCCTGGAGCCGAAATCCTGCGTACTGATTCCATTGCGGGCCCGCGGGCGGTCACTGGGGGTTCTTACACTGGTACGAACCGCATCCCCGTGCCGTTATGGCGAGCCCGAACTGCCGCTGCTCACGGAAGTGGCCAGGCGAGTTGCGCTCTCTATCGAGAATGAGCGGCTCAATCACTAAGGCAGAAGCTGCTGCTCGCACAGTCGCGCGCGAGCTTCCTGTACCGGTTTTTCGCGAGCCCATTTGCGCGCTTTTAGCGCTACCCACGCGTAGTACACTGAGCCGGTTCCCGCCATGGTCAGCATGGCCGCGTCGGTAAGCGGGGCGCCGGCAAGGTTCGCCACCGACAATGCCGTGGAAATCATCGAAATAGTCAGGGTTTTGAAATCGTTGGCACGTCTTATCTTCGCGTCGTTCGCCGGTACCTGTTCGGTTCTTATTCGCGCGTTTTCCGCAATACCCAGGTTCCAGGTGCCCTGTGCCAGGGTTCCCAGAAACGCCGACTTGAGTACCGTGCCGGTTGCGAGCAATAAGTTGTTTTCGACCGGTGCTCCGGCAATAAATGCGGTGAACTTGGCAATGGCCAGATAAATGGTGTTCGTAAAAAGCGAGCGTCCCAGGCGTCCCACCGTGGTTTTCGATTTCAGCATCCACGCCTGGTAACCTTGATTGAAAAATTGAAAGCCCGCCGACATGCTGCCCGCGACAATGCCCACTGGCAGCGCCGAAAGCAGCGAAACATGCGACGAAAGAATCAGCCCCCAGCTCACCACGCCGGTATTGGCCACGCCCCGAATGAGGGTGAACGAAACCCGGTAGTGCCTGTCGAGCAGGTCGTTGAGTTTCTTGCGCAGGGTAAGCTTGCCCGAAGGCGCCAGATCGGGCGTAAACGCACGAACTTCCGGGGCGCCGGCTGAATCCGGCTCGGCCACCACAGCCTGGGGGGTGATGCCGGCATTCTGCGACTTCGCCCCGGCCAGGTCCTGCTCCACCCAATTGGCGGCGCTTTCCAGCTGTTGCGAGTCGGTTGCCTCGGTGGCTGAAACCTCGAGCGCGATGCCGTTGACGGGCTCCGTTTGAATGCGAACCAGGGGTGCGGCAAATGTGTTTGCACCCAGCGCGAGCAGCAGAAAAATGAGCACGAAGAGTTGTTTCAAAGAGATAATGCTCCGTGTCGGACTTTAGTCGGTTGTTGCGCAATGTCAAGGGTGCTAGGTTCAAAATATGTTCAATACTTTCATGCTTCTGCTGACTACGGCGCTCGGTGGCACCTTTGCCGCACCCACCTCGGATCTGGACACCAGCGCCGCATCCGCGCGCAAATTTCTTCAAGAGCTGGTCGAGCTCAATACGACCAATCCGCCGGGCGGTGAGCAGCGTGCAGTCGAGCTGGTGGCCAAGCATTTAAAAGACGCCGACATCGAATACGAGATCACCGAGTTCGCGCCGGGACGCCAGAACATAACGGCCCGGCTCAAGGGTCAGGGCCCCGAGAAGCCAGTGCTGCTGATTGCGCATGCCGATGTGGTGGGAGCCGACGGGCAAAGTTGGAGCGTGGATCCTCATAAGATTTCGCAAAGAGACGGCTATCTTTACGGGCGCGGAGTGGCCGACGATCTGGGAATGGCAGCCGTGAACCTGGAAGTTTTTCTGCAGCTCAAACACTCAGGCCTTTCGTTGCGAAGAGACGTCATATTTGCGCTGACAGGCGACGAGGAGTCGGGGGGCGGTGGCGTGCAGCACGTTCTCAGAAACAAACCCGAATCGCTGGCGGCGGCCATTGCCTTCAATGAGCTGGGTGGCCCCATGCTGGGCGACGACGGCAACGTTCGTCTGGTCTCATTGCAGTCGGCAGAAAAAACGTACAAGGATTTTGAGCTGGTCACTCACGGTAAAACCGGACACGCTTCGGTGCCTTTGGCAGACAACGCCATTTATCGATTAGCGCGTGCGCTGGATCGAATCGGGAAATTTAAATTTCCCGCGCGCCTCTTGCCTGTCACGCGTGCCTATTTTGCAGCACGTGCCGCGGTTGAGCCACCCGTCCTGGCCAAGGCAATGCGTGCATTGGCCGCAAGCAAAGGCGCGCTTCCGGCCCCGGCTCTGAAGATCATTGAAGCCGATCCGATTCTGTCGGCAAGCCTGCACACCACGTGCGTGGCAACGGTGTTGAGTGGCGGCACCAGAGTAAACGCGCTGCCCGCCGAGGCTAAAGCCAGCCTGAACTGCCGAATCCTGCCCGATGAGTCGGGCGAAGACGTGCAGCGGACGCTGACCAGGCTGGTCGGCGACAGCGACGTGGAAATTCAACCTATCGGAGTATTTGGCAAGTCCGAGCCCTCACCGGTGACCGGCGTGGACATCGATCAGGCCAGGGTCGTTATCGCGCAAATGTGGCCTGGTGTTCCGATTATACCCTTCATGTCGTTGGGTGCCACCGATTCAAGATACCTGCGCCAGGCCGGCACGGCCTCTTATGGAATGAATCCACTTCCGATGACCGAGGGCGATATGCGCCGGGCGCATGGCGTGGACGAGCGCATACCCGTTGCCAGCCTGCGAACCGGCGTGGAGTTTCTCTATAAGCTCATGTACGCGCTGGCCGTGAAAAACTAGGGGCGGCCTGCGGCGCCCTGGCGATCCCTTAATGGTTTGAACTTCAGCGTCACCATGACGGGCCAATGGTCAGAGGGGTTTCGATCGCGCAATTTTTTGGTTTTCGGCAGGGGATACGGACGTCCGTTGGGGTCTTTATACCGGTAGACCTTGGCGTCGATGACCTGGTCTTTGAGCTCGGGCGAAACAAAGACCGCGTCGATCTGATTCTGATCGGCTTCGGAGTTGCGGTCGGGGTAATACACGTGAGTCGTGCGATCCACGTCAGAAACCTTGGTTTTCAAGGCATCGAACGCATCAGTCATATTTCCGCGCTTTCTGAGCGGCGTAAACTCCGGCTCAAAGCGCACCGAGCCGTTGAAGTCGCCGGCAATTAGAATGGGCAGGTCCTTGCCGTACTCCGCCTTGAGGCGTTCAATGATGTCCACCGTGCGTTCCACCTGTGCGCCGCGCACGATGCCCGACTCGGGATCCCGATTTTCGGATCCCGCGTAGTTCGAGGCCCGTTTTGATTTGTAATGCGTGCCGATGAACACGAATAGCGGCGGCGAATTTTTCGGCTGTCCATTTGCACGCACAATTAGGGCAGGCAGGTCGCGAGAAAACAACCTGGTCTGGCGGCTCGAGCCATTGCGTGGGTCAACCCAGGTTTCGTTTTTGAAACTGAAATTTTCGATGTCGAAAGGCAGATCTTTTTTAACTAAAAAGGCCACCTCGATGCCGCGCGGGTCATTGCCCCGCACCAGAACAGGCGTGTAGCGGTCTTCGAGAAACTCCGCATTGAGCTCCTGCAGGGCTTCGATGTTTTCCACTTCTTCGAGCACCACGATGTCGAGGTTCATGTCCATGATGGCGCGCGCGACGCCTTGAATTTTGTTGATCGGCTTGTTTTTCTGGGGCGTCATTCGGCGCATCGAGCCGCCTTCAGCCGGCTCGTGATGGCCCAGATGCATGAAAAGATTCTCGACATTGAAGGTGCCGACTTTGAGATCGTCCATCGATTCCAGCGAGCGTTTTGGCGTCGTGGTGTCGGCGCTGACAAGGTACTTTTCGCAGACTATTGTGGCGCGCGCCTGGTATTGCGGCGCGACCAGCACCAGGCCAAGCGCTAGAAAAAAAGTGGATAAATACTGGGCAAACTTCTTGTTTTTAATTAACACAATGCGTTAGAACTAATGTAACGTATCAATGTAGTCAACTACGCATTTTGCTGTTTGATAAGATTTGGCAGCCAGCTCTCAAGTGTCGAGAATTCAAAGCCAAGCTCACGGGCCTTGGTGTTGTCTAAAAACCGCGACTGGCCGCCAACAAACGGCGAATGATCTTCCTCGCGGCCTGAAGCGGCGATATTCGCGGTTTTGCCCGTCGCGGCCTCAATCAGGCTAATGACCTGGCCAATCGTGATCGTGCCGTCGGCACAGGCGTTTACCGGGCCCGTAAAGGACTGGCCAGCGGTCCAGCGAAGAAAACGCGCGGCTTCGTCCGAGCTGATAAAGCTGGTTTGGGCGTTCAGGTTGGGAATCACAAGCGTCTTGCCCGATTTGACCCGGTCGATGTGAAAGTTCAGGCGGCCCGTGTAATCGTCGGGCCCAGCGACAATGGGAATGCGGACGGCCGTGACCGGAAATTTCGCGCGCTGAAAAAACACCGCTTCAGCCTGGCGTTTTGCCTCACCATAGTCAAAGTCGGCCCGGGTGCCCAGCGTGATTGGATGATGGCAGGGGTCGAAACATCCCTCTGTCTGCCGACCGTCGGATTCATAAATCGATTGAGTTGAGGTATGGACGTAGCGCCCGGTGCGGCCCTGAAAAATCTCGCAGGCTCCTGCCGCATCGCTTGAGGAATAGCAGATGTTGTCGAAAACCACGCCCCACTCGCCGGCACCTGCCAGGGCAGCGCCAAGCGCAACCCGGTCTTCGCGGTCAGCGGAAACATGGGTCACCCGAGTGCCAAAGGGATTGGGTACATTTCCGCGGCTTACCACCGTCACGTGAACGCCTTCGGCAAGAAGTCCCTGAACCAGACGTTTTCCGAAGTACCGGGTCCCACCCAGCACCAAAGCCCGATTTATTCGCATATTTGAGGACATAGTTGAAACTTACGTAGCTTGCCCGGCCCTGTAAAGCGGGTAGAAGCGATAAAGAATTCGAGACTTTTTGCTGATAGGTAAGATATGAGGCGGCCCATGTTAAGACACTTCATGGTACTCAGCGTACTCGGTATGTTTGCGGTCCCGACCCTGGGTTTTGCTGGCCAGCGCGAAGTCATCATTCCCACCGCGCCACCCACCGACCAGAAGGACACTTTGCAGTGCTGGGCTGTTTCGGCAGTCGCGCGTTTCGACGCCATCGCTTCGCATGTGAAGGGCTCGTTCGTAAAGCTATCGCCCAAATACACGGTATACACCAAGACCCGTGCCGAGGTTATCGACCTCAT
>JACQAW010000145.1 GCA_016194725.1 Deltaproteobacteria bacterium | reverse complement strand
GGAGTGGAGTTCAAGACTTTTCAGACGACCTTTGCACCAGGTGTTTCGGGCCTTCAAACGATCCTCCTGGCGGTGAACCCTCAGAGGGTATTTCAAGAGACGACTTACTTCGACAATATTGTGGGAATCCAGGTTCTAGTCGAGAACCCCCTCAAGCTGGTCGCCTATGTGAACGGAAGCCAGGTCGCCGACGGCGGGAGCGTGTTTCAGGCCCCTCCGTCTGACTTCGTCACGAACTCGAGTTTCGATATTCCGCTCGTCGGCGGTTCGCAGACGCCGCAAAGCGTGCAGCTTGGCTGCGTGAACAAGATCACGGGCGAAGCTGTCTCGGGCTGCCAGTTCCAGATTCAACCGCTCGCACTCGGAACTGCCGATCCGTACAGTAATGGCGGCCACGGCGACCATGATGGTCCTCGGCCATTCATACTTTCCGGGACGGAGTCCGGTTTCAAGTATGACGGCGCAATCCACTCGGTCGATAACGACGGGCAGAACCTCCAATACTGGCCGTCGATCGTCGCGGGCGATGTAGTTGTGAAAATCAGCGGCTTCGATCCGCAGGGAAATCCGATCGACGATGCGCCGCCGATCACGTTCCGCGTGCAGGTGCCGAACCTGTCACCGCTCTCGGGAGACAGCTACACGTTCAAGTGCACGCTCGATCCGAATAACTCGGGCTGTCCGGGCGGTGGCTATGAGCACGAGAGCTTCTACAACGTGATATCGAGCGTGAACGGACAGATGTCGAGCATCGGCGTTGCATATGACGCGAAATTCCCAAATGCACCGTCGCTCATCGTGAATGACGCGAGCCTTGGGTGGGGCGGTCTGTACGACTTCACGAATTCATGGGCGCCACCGCACAAGTATCACCGCCAAGGCACGGATATCGACGTGAACAGCAAAACGGTACCAGACGATAACAGCGACAAGCTCGAAGACATCGTCTGCAAAAATGGTGGCTTTCCTAAACTTGAGCAAGAGGGCACTGCGAACGAGCACTACCACCTCTATTTTTATGTTTACGGGTCGACGAAAATCTCAACTTTCTGTCCAGGTCCGGAGGTGGGCCCACAATGAAAACCATGAATAGACTTATCAGCGTCCTCGGCTGCGGAATTGTTTTAGCTCTGCCTGTTGCTGCGTGGTCGCAGCAGGAGGCCGTGACCGGAAGTTACGATTCGAAGAACGACTGGATCGTCTTCCAGTGGCTCAATGCCACCACGGGCAAGCAGCAGGCTACTTACGATAGCTCTAATAAGGTCAAGCCGACCATCAATACGGCAGTGGCGTTCGATCAAGCTGCGGGCGTTTATACCTACTCGTTCCAGTTTGGAAATCTCGCGGGAGCTGCCCAGCTCCTTCAGAAGATTTTTATCAGCCATCCGTCTGCTGTCTCCGGATCAACGACGCCTTCCAGCGAGTGGGACGGCGGCGAATACCGAAATAAAGGCATCTGGGAGTACGACAAGTCCACAGGCACGACTCACGGCATTCCCGCCGGTCAGAGCGTGAGTGGCTTCTCGTTCAAGAGCAAGGGACTTCCCGCAATCGTCGACGTAAGTTTTACGGGAAAGAGGCGGGCGAGATTCAATACGCCGAGTGATGATTATGACACGCAAGAAGTGCAGACATCGTTCAACAGAGTCTTTGAGGCGATGAAGGCCCAATATCCAACTAAGTTCGTCGACGCGGTCAAACAGAAGACCGTTGGCCCCGTCGATCCGCCTGCAACCTTCAACGCCGCGTCGGCCATCCAGAACCTCATCGCGCTCGTGAACCAGTCGAGGGCGCCGGGCTGGATCGACAACGACGGGATCGTGACGAGCCTCTTGGCGAAGCTCAACAACGCGGCATCGAAGGTCGGCTCAGACAAGGCTACGACCAAGAACGTGCTCGGCGCTTTCTTGAGCGACGTGTCGGCGCAGAACGGAAAGCACCTCACAGCCGAGGCCTACGCGCTCTTGTTCTTCAACGGCCAGTACGTCGTGAATCACCTGTAGGGCCGCGTGGCCGCGAGCTGCTGGAAACCCTGCACTGCTGAAAACCAATCACGGCCAGCGCGGCGGGACGGCCCCCAAGGTCGAGCTGGCGGCCGCGAACGCAGCCACGGGGCAAATAGAACGTCTGGCGGGCATTCTAACCACATTCCTTACCCGCCGCGACGACCGCTTCGGGCCGCCGCCACTTGCGGGCGCGGCCCTTCGCTCGTGCCGGCGTCCGCGCCCCGGCAGTTGAAACTGACGCGGGGGAAAGTCGTAACATGAACCCGTAACATGATGATGACTCACCTTCCTGATTCTCTTCGAGAAGCCCGCCTGGGCACCCCCACTCACGCTCTTCGAGGTGATTGGAGGTGCCCAGGTGGACGGAAGGCGAGTCATCATCAGGGGCATTGGATCAGGAAAGCAAAGGCCAAGGCTGGCGAGCTGGTGAGAGGGTGTCGAGCAGAGCGGGAATCAGGATCAGAGGGCGGCGAAAAAAAACGGAAGGCATGAGGTGGCGGTGTCGGTGGCGGGCGGGTCAGAGCGAAAGTGGATGGGCGCAGTTGCTCGCGGCGGCGCGCTCGGGTTGCGAAGTCGGCGCGGCGTGCCGTTGAAAAGAAAATGCCGGGGTTCGGGCGGAAGCAAGCAAGTAGCCTGGTACCAGGCTACGACTTCGTCCCCGAGAGCTTTGCTCCCGGACCCTTTTTAGATCGACGCGGCAGACAGCCGCGCCGGGGGACTGGGGCAAAGCCTCAGAGGAATTATCGGGGGCTGACGTCAGACCCCTTGCGCGGCGAAAAGCTCGAAGGCGGACGTCGCCTCGAGGCGGCAGCGGTTGGAGATTCTGATAGCCGCCATGGTAGCCGGGTGGCGGCCATCAGGAGACGCGGGCGAAAAACGCGGAGACGTTTTGCGCGGGGAATTATACGTGCTCGCGCACCGGGGCACGCGCGGGAGCCTGTTTGTTTATGAGCTGGTCTATGACGGCGGCGGCGATGGGCGGCCCGCCTTGGCCGGGCTCACCGACGTGAAAATGCTCACAAGCAAGAGCGATGCCGCACCGCAGATGGATAATAAAAGTGAAAAGTTCGACCCCCTGACGGCCAAGTTCGACCCCCTAAAACCTGAGTTCGACCCCACTTCGACCCCACTTCGGACAGGGTTCGAGCAGGGGGTCGCGCCCTCGAAGATCAAGAACAGTAGCGAGTCTCCAGACAAAAAGGCCGAAATCGGCGCCGAAAAGCCCTTAGAGGGGTCTCAAATCCAACAATTATCATTATCGAAGTCCGGCGGCGCCAAGCGCGGCGGGAGTAGATCATGAGTTCACCTATACGCAGCAGGGCAGCGCGAAAGCTCAAGCTCGTCGTGGACAACGACGCTGACGCCGAAGCGCGTGAGGTGCCGCCGAAGAAACCGCGTGCTAGGACGAAAAGAAAACCCGCCGCCACCGCGGTGCCCGGAGGCCGCGCTGAGATGCTTGAGCGGATCAGGGCTGACGATGCGCTGGTGCCGCTCCCACCGGGAATTGCTGCCGACGACGACAGCCTTCTTGCGTTCGCGAGTCGCTATTACGCATGGATGACCCAGACCCACTACTCGAAAACGTCGATCAAAACCAAGCGCGAGCTGCTTGATCGGTTCTTTGAGTGGGCATACAACAGGGGCATCGAGACACTTGCCGACGTCACGCCCGGCGTGATGATGAGCTATCAGAAAAGTCTCTTTGAGCACCGGAACGCCAAGACGGGCCGAGCGCTCGCAGTGCGCACGCAGATCCACTTCCTCGAAGGGGTGCGGACCTTCTACAAATGGCTTTTAAGAAAGCGCTTCATCTCCACCAACCCCGCAACGGCGATCGACATGCCGAGAATGCCCTTCAGGCTTCCCAAGGTCGTCTTCACGCTCGAAGAGGTCGAAAAAATCTTGGCCGGCATCGACATCACGCGGCCTGCGGGCCTGCGTGATCGTACTGTCTTCGAGGTGCTCTACGGCGCAGGTGTTCGCCGCGTTGAGCTTCGTCGCATCAAGGTCCGCGATGTTGACTTCGGCCACGGCGTGATCCGCATCCTTGGCAAAGGGAACAAGGAGCGCATCGTACCCGTGGGCGAGCGCGCACTCTTCTGGATCAAAAAATACTTGGATGAGGCGCGCCACTTGCTCCTGGGCGCTGAGATGGACCCTGAATTTTTGTTCATCACGATTCAAGGAAGGCCACTCTCGCTCGATCACCTGACCTCGCTCACGGGAAAACACGTAGCTGCGGCAAAGCTCGGCAAGGGCGGCGCCTGCCACGCCTTCCGCCACAGCTTCGCAACGCATCTTCTCGATGCCGACACCGACGTTCGAATGATCCAGGCGATGCTGGGCCACGCCCTCATCGAGACGACGGCGCTCTACACGCACGTCGCGGTGAAAAAACTCAAAGAGGTGCACGCAGCCAAGCACCCGGCGGCACGGCTTCCGGCGGCGCCCGCCAAACCAAAGAAGCCGCCAGAGGGGAGCAACAAATGAGCGGAAGATCGCGGCTTACGCGCCTCATGGAACTCTCACCCAAAAAGCGCGGGCAGCTCGTGCGAGCCGCGCGCGTGAGCCTTGACATGAGCCAGTGCAAGTTCGCCCACCACATCGGCATGGAGCCGCAGCGTCTCAGCCGCATCGAGCGCGGTGAATCTGATCTCTACTTCTCCGAACTGGTCGAGCTGTGTCTGGTGATGGCGCTACGGCGCAGGAAGGTGGAACGCAAATGAACCAATCACAGGGGTCGAAGCTTGAGCGAAATGAGATCCGCCGCTTTGAGGTCGATGGTGTTGAGCTGACGTCGGGCTCTTGCCTTGAAGTGCTTCTTGGCGGCGTGTGGGTGCCGGGCCGGGTCGAGTACATGCACCCCATGGGCGATTACGCCTTTATCACTACCAGCGGCGAGGACTTCGAGACGTATGTTGCGCTCTGGGCCGGCATGATCGCCCGGCTACCCGCGCGCAGGCAGGCGGGGCGGCTTCTGCCCTAAAGAGCGCGCTTTACTCACTTGCAAGGTCGCTTATTTATGTATATACTTAAAGACGTGTTCGAGTGGGACAGCCGCAAGGCAGCGAAGAACTTTGAAAAACACGGCGTCTCCTTCGAGGAAACGACGAGCTGCTTTGACGACCGCCAAATCGTCATGGGTCACGACCTGGAGCATTCCGGCGCCGAGGATCGGTACGTCGCAATCGCCAAGTCAGACCAAGACAGGCTTCTGCTTTTTATTTTTACGATCAGGAGGGATGAAGATGGCCAAGAAACGTTCCGCATCATCAGCTCGCGTCGCGCGAACAAAGAAGAGCGCACGCTCTACCCGCGATCACGATGAGGGCATCGACTACTCCGATATCCCGCCCCTGTCGCGCGAACAGATGGCCGTCATGAAGCCCTTGGGCCGGCCCCTGATCGGCGCCAAGAAGAGAAAGATGGTCGCCATGAGGCTTGACCAGGACGTGCTCGAAGGGCTTCGCGACGAGGCCAAGGAGAAGCGCACGGGCTATCAGAGCCTCATCAACTCCATTCTGGCCCGGTACGTGCGCGTGAAGCGGCGCGGAGCCAAAGCAGCCTAAAGACCGCGCCTCTGCCCAAGCCAAAGCACCCAAAAACGCCTTCCTCTGGCCAGCCCACCATCGCGGGGTTACAATGGAATTACTTCAAAAACACGCGTCGGGGGTCTCAGGGCAAAATGGGCACTTTAGCGCGCGCGAGCAGCGCGCAACTACTTGATGGGGAGCACGGAAAAGGGCGCGCGGGAATGCGACAAGGGTCGGATGCCTTAAAGCAGGTTCTGGTCGCGAACCCATACAAGCTGATTGCTAGCGTGGAAAATCCGGACGGTTCCTTCAGCGATGTTCCTGATTCTGGCAGCACCTACCAGGCGACGCCCTCGAACGTATTCAAGACCATCGAGGAGTCGCTCGACATGTCAGTTCGGTGCGTGGACGCGAATACGGGCGCTCCTGCTCCGCAAGGGTCGTGCTTTTTCGCGCTGAACCTTGCGCCGGGTTCTGACAACGGCGGGCATCTGCATACGGATTCGCCGCGACCGCTCATTCTGTCTGGAGCAGAGAGCGATCTCGATATTCCGGTCGGGAGCAACGCGACGGCCGCGCCGCTATCGGTGGACACCTACGGCGGGAAACTGAGCTACACATCACTGGGGCTCAACGACAACAGCTTGCCGCGTGCATGAACGACGTGTCGGCGCAGAACGGAAAGCACCTCACAGCCGAGGTCTACGCGCTTCTGTTCTTCAACGCGCAGTACGCAGTGAATCACCTCTGAGGCCACGCGGCCGCGAGCTGCTGGAAACCGTGCACTGTCGAAAATCCATCAGGCCCAGCCGCGGCGGCACGGCGGAAGTCGAGCGGGCCACCGCGGACGCAGCCACGGGGTGTTTAGAGCGCCTGGCGGGTACTTCGAGAGCCCGCATTAGGTCCGCCGCCACGTGGCGGGCCGGACCTTGCGCTCGTGCTGTCTGCGACAAAGTTAGAGACGGCGATGTGCAGTTGGGGCGATCTCCTACGGCATCCCCTTAAGCAATCTCTTCAAAGCATCAAGAATATCCCCGTTATAAGCATTCGACCCGGCCATCTGCTCAAAAGCCTCAAGCGGCGAAAGATTCCAGCTCGCCGGCCCCGGCAGCACCAGCTCACAAAACTGATTGGCCACTCCCACCAGCTTGGCCATGGGGTGAATGGCGGTGCTGTCGAGTTTTTTAGGATAACCCGTTCCATGCAGCTCTTCGTGGTGTTGCAGGGCGATGGCCAGCACTTCAGGGGGCGCGGCCGAGAGCTGCTTGAGCATGACGGCGCCCCATTCGGGGTGCTGGCGCAGGGTGTGCAACTCGTCTTTTTTCAACTCGCTTTCGCGACGGCACAGGATGGACTGATCAATGGTGCTGGCACCGATGTCGTGCAACAGCGCCCCGAGGCCCAGCTTGAAAAGATTTTGCGACGATTTCCAGCCCAGCACGCGGCCCAGCATGACGCTGTAGAGCGTGACGCCCAGGCTGTGCTCGTAGATGTAGTTGGAACTTTCCTGGGTGGTCAGGGCCGCCAGCATGGCCAGTGCGGCGCGGTCATCGCTCAGTACCGACAACGAGCTTTCGACGAACTCCTTGCTGGTTTCGAATAAAAAATCGTTGATGTTGTTTCCGCGCAGCAGCTCGAGCGTCGTCGTGGCCGACGCGCGAAGATCGGCCAGCTGCTTGGCCGCCACGCCGC
>JACQAW010000144.1 GCA_016194725.1 Deltaproteobacteria bacterium | reverse complement strand
AATATTCCTTTGAGGTGTTTGCAGGTCCGGACGCGGTTGTGGCACCAGTGCCGCTGGTTTCCGGCACCGCGGCGACAAGCATCCGCATCCGGCACTGAGCAGCTGGCTGTTTGCTATTGAGCGTTGCTCAATAGTTGATCTGCACCGACATCGTGGCGGGCGGCGTGGTGTGCTGCGATTCGTGGCTGAGCAGCACGGTTTCAATTCCCAGCATGACCACGCCCCAAAAGTGCAGGGTGATGCCCGGGCCCAGTTTGCCATCGTATTTATGCGCCAGGTAGCCCAGGTACGCGCCGGCGACTGCCGCCGTGACACGGCCGGGGCCTGGAGCGTGGGAAAATGCGAAGGCAGCGGTGGCCAGGGGAATCGAGAAGAACGGCGAGGGTAGGAGATCGTAGAGCTCGTTCTGCAAAAAGCCTCGGTAAAACATTTCTTCGGGCGCGCCACTGCCCACGGGCTGCCAGATTTCGTAGTTCACCGAATATAGAAAGTTCGAATATGGAGTGATGCGCGGAGTGCTGGGCAGGCCGGCATTGTGGGCCGAGAAATAATCGAGCACCGTGCTCAGCGCCACCGCGCCTATGGCGCCGTAAACCCACGGGTTGGTCAGGTTTTCCAGGCGAAAGGGGTCCATGAACAGATTCCACTCCGTGCTCTGATCAATGTGGTCGGTCACGCCGCGGCGGCGCGCGGCCTCGCGGTACGAGGTGAAAACGTCGACCAGATGCGCTTTGATGCCCACCTCCTGCAGCAGATCGGCGTAAACCGCTTCGTCGATGCTCACCAGAGTTGCGCCTCGCTTGCGGCGCCCTTGAAAAACGGGCAACGCCTCAGGCACTCCGTCCAGAGTCAGTGGAGCTCGCTTGGACAGGCGAAAGCCGATGTAGCCCGCGCTCACCTCGACGCCGGCTTCAAGGGCCGCGCGTCCATAGTCGCCCAGCAAGAGCTGGCCGCCGCCGGGCATCAGCAAGTTGAACCAGCCCGCGGCATGGTAGTTCGGAGACGCCGGTACTGACATGGGCTGCGCCAACATATCGGTTGAGGGTGTTGGAGTAGCCGGTGGGCTTTCATGAGGCGGGGTGGCTGGCGCGGTTGGAGTTGGCGCGGCGGTTTGCGCGGAGGCTTGCATTGCGGGCGCCGCGAGCGAAATCAGCGCGCACAAAACCGCGCAGAAGTTGCGCCGATTCGCATGCCTTAACCAGGGGTAAAATTGCACTGCTCTAAGCCTAGCCTAAAAGCGTCATAATTTTCGAGCAAAAATGCGTCAAACAGGCCAACTTTGCGGCAGGCGCAGGCGTTCTTAAGCGAAACGATACTCCCCGTATCGTGAGCTTAAGAATTCGCCGAGCACGCCGCAAAGTTGGCCTGTTTCACGCAAGCGCCAGCGTTTTTTGCCGAAAATTATGACGCTTTTAGGCTAACATTTGACCGTTCAGAGGCAATGCGAAAGCAGGATCTGGCGAGTAATTCCGTTGGTGTCGGTCAGGTCGGCCGTCGAGCATTGATTCGAAAATGTCAAAACTTCGGTTCCCGACTTGCTGCCCGAAAGCTCCGTCGTGATTTGTCCCGCGATGGGGTGGCAGCAGCTGGCGCTCATGGTCAGCGGTTTGGTGATCTGGGAGGTTCCCAGGGAATGGTCGCGGTTGTTTTGCGTCTGCATAGTGCCCGAGATCAGCACGCGGTAGCCATCGACGAGCTGGGTCTCGATGGGAGCGAGAGTCGAGAGGGTGTGGTCGATCGTGGCGTTGGTGATATCGCTGTTGAGGTGCGTCTTGTGCGATTTGACGCCAAGGTAATGCATGCCGTTGATAACAAGCCGGTGCGTGCCAGCCGCGGCGAAGTTGATGGTGGTGCCGCCAGCCACTGCATGATGCCAGCCTTTGTGGTTTTCGGAATCAAACGTGATCTTCACGCCGTTGGGCGCGAGTCGCCAGGTGCCGGGCCTGAAATAGCGGGTCACGCTTCCCGACGTATAAGGGGCCTGCCCGCACTTTGCGCCGTGGCTAAAACGCATGAGCTGCGCGCCATCCCAGGTGGCCCGGGTAAAGTTGCCATCAGGCCCGATGAACTGGCATTTCTGGTACACGGACTCCATGAGCTCGGGGCTGGTGCAGCGAGAGTCGGTAAAACGCGGGCATGCGGCGGTGGCAAGGGCCTGAGGAAAGGGCGTAAGCCAACCTTCGATGATCGCATAAAGGCTGCGCAATGGCTGAGGCTGGACAAACGCCGCCGAATTTCCGCCGCTAACCGAGGCCACCGAGCCTGAGAGGGTCGACGCCACCAGCTCGCTGAAAGTTTCATCGCTCTCATTTCCTCCCGGGTCCGTGTCTTTGGCGCATGCGCCGGCAAAAAGGCCAAGCGCGATTGCAAAAAACACGGCTGGAAACGTTGCACGAAAAGGCGGTTTTTTCTGGCAGGACACCTGAGCCGAATGCATCGGCGGACTCTCTCCCGGGATTGTCCGTAACGCAACTGTTCAGACTTTGTACAGTGCATCGATCTCTGATGATTCCGCTCGACGACAGCCAGGTTTTCCGGCAGTAAAGGCCCATGCGCGGGCAATGCTTTTTGATCTCGATTCTGGCTTTGGTGGCGATTTTTGGCGTGGGCGCGGGATGGGCGCAGGCCAAGAAGCTCGACGGCACTGCCGACGTATATTTCGGGCTGGATAACCCCACCACCGTGCAGTGGCAGGCATGGCATGAGCAGATGCTGCTTGAGCGTGCCTCGGCGCTGTCCCAGGCCGGCTTTCGTTCCGACATTTATCGTGACCCCGCGACCGCCTGGAGCAGTCAGAGCTTTCGTCAATTTCAGCTGTTCATGTATGACGAAGGGTTTTACGACCGGCGGCAGGCCCGCTACCGAACACCAGAATGGCTTGACGAATTGGCCACTCGGTTTGGGCGCGTGGACTCGGTATTGCTCTGGCAGGGTTATCCTCAGATCGGTTTTGACTCGCGCGACCAGTTTGAGTTCTATCGCTCCATGCCCGGAGGCCTGGCCAAGCTCAGGCGCGAGGTGTCCGACGTGCTGCACGCGCACGGCATCCGCGTTTTTGTCGACTACAACCCCTGGGACGTGACCGGCGATCTCGAGAACAAGGCGCACCGGGTCTCATATCAGCGACTGGCCGACATCGTCGTGGCCCTGGATGCCGACGGAGTCATGCTCGACACGCTCACCAGCGTGCCAGCCAGCTTGAAGCGAGCGGTGGACCGCGCAAGGCCCGGTGTGATTTTTTCGCCCGAGCGGCGTCCGCCCAACGAGGACCTGAGCTCGTCGCGCCATTCGTGGGCGCAGTGGTACGAGCTGGGGGGCGAGCGCCCCAGTATCTACCGGCAAAAGTGGCTGGTGCCCGGTCATCAGCAGTTCGCCATTCGTCGCTGGGATACCAGCCGCCGTGACGACATCGCGTATTCATTTTTTAATGGATCGGGGCTTTTGATCTGGGACAATATTTTTGGAACCTGGAATCCCTATGATGCAGCCGATCGCCAGCTTCTGATCGAAACCGGCGCGGTGTTCGACAAGTATGCCGAGCTTTTCGCCGCGGGCGATTGGACCCCGCTCGTGCCCACGTCTGTGCGCGGACTTGACGCCAATTTGTGGGAATCCGCCGCGGGCGGCGTGAGGCGCGCAGTGCTGACGTTGCGAAACCGCACGGATACCGAGCTGGAGTACCAGGTGCCGGAGGCTCTCAGGTCCTTCGGGGCAGGTTACGGCGTATTTGCTTTCTGGGCCCCCAGCCAGGGCGAGGTTTTTGAAACGGTGCGCGTGCCGGCGCGTTCGGTGCAGGCGCTGGTGGTCGATGAACGCGCGCACGCGCTTGTGGCCGTGGCGCATTTTGCGCGATCTTCAAAACAATTCAAGGCCAGGCTTCCGGATTATGAGCAGCGCACGCCTGAGCCGCGCAGGCTTGACGACGCGGTGGCAGGCCCGCCCGCTCGCGGTGCCGATGCGCATTTGGTGGCAGTGCCTGTTCATGCGCCGGACCGCGGTTACCAACGCCGAGTATCTGGAATTCGTGCATGCGAGCGGCTACCGTCCGAAGGACGCGCAAAATTTTCTGCGGCAGCTGCCGCGTGAGGGGCGAGGCGAGCTGCCTCGCAAGGTTTCACCCGCGCTTGCCGCGTTGCCCGTGACTTATGTGAGCCTGGCTGATGCGCGCGCTTATGCCGCCTGGAAACACCAGCGCCTGCCCAGCGAAGCGGAGTGGCAATGGGCGGCCGAAGGCGCGGGGCTCGGCAATCGCTGGCCGTGGGGCAATGACGATGCGCGAGCGCGGGACGCCGGAACGGTGAACACCACCGGAAAAATCGCGGGCGCTGGTTCGTATATCCATGGCGGTACGACACTTGGAATTCTTGGGCTCACGGGCAATACCTGGGAGCTCACCGAAAGCGAATATTCCGATGGCCACACCCGCTTCGCGCTTTTGCGCGGCGGCAGCTACCTGCCAACCGGACAAAGCGAGTGGCTCACGGCTCGAGGGCCGCGGCCCAACGGTTTTCACGCGAAATATATTTTGATGGGCGAAGGGCTCGACCGCAGCGAGGCGATTTCTTTTCGCACGGTGGCCGATTAGCAAGTTTTTTTTGAAGTCGATGGCGCGCGCTTTCATGGTGGGTGTCGAGCCAGCGGGTGTTTGTGCAGCGGTTGTTTAACGAACCCACCGGACACCAGCACTGCCCACCCCCTAGGCACTCTCCAGCAATTCAACACGAGCTTGAAATCAAGCACCCCGCACACGCCGGCATTTTCAGCAGTTTCGGGCCGCCAACCTCTGGCACCAGGCTTGCTAATATTCACACAAGAGAGTGAGTGTCTCGAAAGTGAAGTTCCTGAAACCCGCCCTTGTGGCCCTAATCATGCTCGCAGGCCTGAGTACGAAAAGCGTCCTGGCTGCGCCGGGGGCTCCGCTCGAACAGGATTCGATTCGAAAGCTTTTTGGTCAGGTCATGAAGGTCATGGAAGCCATGCACGCGCCGCTGCAGTTCAGCCAGAGCCAGCTTGACGAGCTCGCTGAAAATGCTCAGTCACTCATCGACCCCAAAACAAAAAAGCCTTTTCGCGCGCGCCACGGCGAGCCCTTGATTTACTACGTCATCGATCCGGTCGGCTCCTGCTCGATGGATATCAAGCGAACTGTGCTGTTCATGGGTGGAATTCATCCCGACGAGGTTTCTCCCCTGTACACCTCGTTTCATGCGCTCTACATGCTGCTCGAAAATCCCTATGCGCGTCCCGAAAACACGAGAGTAATTTACATTCCGCTCGCCAATCCCGAAGGGCTCATCGAAAGCGGCACCAGGCTCAAAGTGACTACGCGTGAAAATTCAGAAGGCAAGGACCTGAATCGAGGTTTTGAGGAGTCGGACAAAAAGACCATGCCGGAAGTCGCGTTCGTAAAAGCGCTCATCGCCAAATACAACCCGTCGCATATCGTGACCCTGCATGCGCCCTATGGCTGGCTGGATTATGACGGGCCGGCCAAGCTGCCCCACGCGCCTGCTGACGTGAAAAAAGAAGTTGAGGAGTGGGAAACCCAGGTGTCGAGGGCGGGCGCCAAGCCGCTGCCGGTTGCCAAAGATTTCGGATCTTATCGCGGTTCAATGGGCAATTACGGCGGTTACAGGCTGCACAAGCACGTGCTGACCATTGAGTATCCCTCGACAGAAGGCAGGAAAGCCGAAGAGGAGTGGAGGGACTACGGCGGCTCGCTCATCCAGTCCCTGAATCCGCCGATGCACAATGAGCCAACGCCGCCCATGGCCTACGACGTCAGTGGCCAAAGCCTGCACCTGCGCGCCAGCATGCCCGGGCGCTAGCCTGAGACGGGTCATTTCAGATGTTGAGCAGCATCAGCTCGCGCAGGCATATCGATTTCCAGGTTGAGTGCATTTGAATGCGAAAGAAACGCGCGGTGACCGGGTTTGGAAAAATAGTCAGCACCGACTGGTTGTCTTCGCTGCCGGTGTGCTGATCACAGGATGTTTGCGTTTCGTACAGGGACTGCCTGTGGCTTCCCAGCGTAGTCCACGCCTCGCCATCCTGGCTATACTCGTATTTGTAAGACTGCGTGCGCGCCTGCAGCGCATCGTCGCCTTCGACGCTCAAAAGAGTCTTGAGCAGAGTGGGTGAGTCGAACTCAAAAGTCAGCCGTGCCGGCACGCCCGGTTGGTTGGAGCACCAGGCCGTGGCCCGATCGAGGTCAAACAGGTTGCTCACCGCATTCGTGTTGCTCGTGGCCGTGACCTTGAAGGAATCTTTGCGGTTAAAACGGTTCAGCGCAATGAGCACGAAGTTCTTGAGCACGCGGTCCATGTCGCGGTTGCCCGCGCCGCGATCGCAACGGCCAGAGAGGTTTTCGTCGAAGTGGAACTGCGAGCCGTAGACGGGGTAGCCCTTGAGCTTCATGGCCTGCACGAGCGAGGGGTGTTCGCGTCCAAGGCGACCGGCGCTCATCGGATAGGTCGCAATCAGGTCAAAACGGGGCGCGATGCGCTCCGGGTTCACGTAGTCGGAATGGTACAGATAAGCTTCAAAGCCGTCTTTGGCGAGCAGGTTAAACAGCATGTCCACGCGCCCCGTCTGATAAGGGTTACGCAGCGCCAGCCCTGGCACATTGGGTACCAGGCGACGAAAGGGTCCGGCCGCGCCGCCCTCGTAGCAGCAGTCTTTGGCAGCCAGTTTTCCGCAGTGGTACGCGGGATTCGTGGAGCAGGTGATGACGGACTGTTTCATGTTGTCGCGCGTGAACTCGGTGCGAAAGCTTTTGAACGAGTCGTGAGTGAGGGCCATGGCCAGCAGCTGGTGGCCGCCGCAGGCGCCAAACATGGGTAGACTGGAGTAGTTGGCTCGGACGAACTCGTAAAAGCCGCGAAAGGTTTCGGGGTTGACCTGCTCGAAGTCTTTGTAATTTCCGCTGAACAAAAATGCAGTTGGTTTGGGCTCGAGCGTGAGCCAGGTGGCCTGGTTGAATTCGCCGGCCCACATTTCATCGAAGGTGTCGGCGTCGTCGGGCTTGCCGGAAAGCTCGGAGATGGTGCGCTGGAGTGAAGCCTCGATTCTGAATGTTCGCCAGTCCCAATGCTTTAACGGGGCGAAGGTGCTCGCGCCTTCTTGCCAGGTCGATACGGCGTAGAACCAGGGTGTAGTCGCAATCTTGGCATCACTTTCCGCATGAAGCGCCACCTCACGCAAGCAAGGGTTGTTCGCACCGAGTACCTTCCTTTCAAGGGGATCGCGTTTTCTGATGAGCAGCCGCAGGCGGCTGACGTGCGCGACGGGTTTAAATCTCAGAATCAGTTGATAGCGGTTCGCATACCGGCTGGTTTCGGGAATCTTGTGCCAGCTCGCTTCGTTGCGCAGCTGATAGGCCCAGACAAATCCGCGAACTTTGTGGCCGGCCAGGCTACCCTCGCTGGGCAGGCCCGACTTCATGTGAATCGCGCCCACGGTGGCGTCGTCCAGCTCGACTTCCCACCAGTCCTCAAACGACTCGCCCTCGACAACTTCGGGGGAGCGAATGGGAAGCTCTTCGGCGGCGCACCAGGCAGTGGTGGGATTCTGGTCGGCGGCAAGCGCAGGGGCGTAGCCCGGCTTAAAACTCGAGGCGTCCACCGACAAAATCGCGGTGGTGCGCGCCGGGGCCGCCAGGGGCAGCAGGAGGGCTGACAGAAAGATGAACGCTTTTAACATACGCATAGCGTCATACGTTCGGTAATGCGCCTTGGCAAGAGGTTCCCGGAAAATCAATTACCATTATGATTTCAGTGCCATGCAAGCCCGGTGAGGTTACAATCGAACCATGACGTCTCGGGGCATTCTTGAGTTGGGGTTTGGGCTGCTATTCGCCATTCTGGTGGGGGTTTTGGCCGCCAGTCCCGCTACGAGCTTTGCCGCGCGCGCGCCTACGAAAATTTTGCGCGTTCGCACTTTAGGCGACCCGTTGACGTTGGATTGGAATCGCGCGTATTCGCCGGTGGAATCGATCCTGATTCGAAATTTAATGGAAGGGCTCGTGGCCATTGGACCGAAGATGACCGTGGTGCCGGCCACGGCAAGCCGCTGGGAAATCAGCAAGGACGGCAAGACCTATACGTTTCACCTGCGCAAGGACGTGCGCTGGAGCGACGGAGTGCCGCTCAAGGCCAGGCATTTCGTCGACAGCTGGCACCGGCTGCTCGAGCCCTCCTTCAACGGAAATTATGCGTATCTTCTGGATGGCGTGGAAGGCGCGCGCGATTTTCACGATGGTAAGCTGAAAGAGTTTGCCAGCGTGGGCGTCAAGGCGCTCGACGACCTTACTCTGCGCGTCCAGCTCACCCTGCCCATCGCTTACTGGATCTGGATTCCGACGTTCTGGTCCACCTTTCCCATTCGCGAAGACCTGATTGGTAAGCTCGGCACCAACTGGGACAAACCCGGCAAGCTGGTGACGCTGGGGCCATTTCTCTATCAGTCCTACGAACCCCATCACAATATCGTGCTGGCGCGCAACCCGGGTTACTACGGTGTTCGAGGAAACGTCGAGCTGGTCGTGGCGGCGTTGGTGGAAGAGGAAAACGCCGCGATCGGCTTGTATGATGACAGGCAAATCGACTTCATCACCCGCCTGGCGGTCGAAACCAGGAAGCTCAAGAACCGGCCCGATTTCATCCGCTGGCCCGAAGCCCGCATCATGCACCTCGATTTCAATCCCGCCCAGGGGCTAATGAACGACGTGCGCGTGCGGCGCGCGATTGCGATGGCGCTCGACCGCGCCAAGCTTGCGCGCATGCTCGAAGGCGCCAGCGGGCCGGCCTCGTCGTTTGTCACGCCGGGTATCATGGGCTATTCGCGCGACGCGGGGTTCGTGTACGAGCCGGCGCGCGCGCGCGAGCTGCTCGACAAGGCCGCGGAGAGGGAGCTGCGGTCCAGCGAGCTTGAGCTGGTCGTGGCCGGCTTCAATGACGACGTGCTGACGGCGAACTTCATCGCCGACGAGCTTAAGAAAAACCTGGGTCTGCAGATCAAGATACACAAGCTCGAGCCCAAGCAGTTTTATTCCCCAACGGTCACGCTGGGTGGCTTTGCGATGATTCTGAACCGGTGGACGGCTGATTTTCCCGATCCCGATAATTTCTTTTCGATCTTCTTGAGCAAGTCGGGCAACAATCGGGTGGGGTGGAAAGACCCGGTTTATGACGAGCTGGTGACAAACGCACGCACGATTATCAATCCCGCCAAGCGCGAAGCCGCTTACCGCGCGATCCATAAGCTCCTGGTTGAAGACAATGTCATCGCGGTGCCGCTATACTACGGACGAAACTGCGCGCTCATCCGATACGGCGTCAAGGGGTTTACGCCCACGCCGACGAACTCGTACCTGTTCAAGGATTTTTCAGTTCCTTGAGGTAGCCCATCACGAGGCGCACGATCTCGTCGATCATGTCCTGGTCGGCCACGCCTTCCGGAAAATCGAAAACGGCGGTTTGAATCACGCCCAGCGCGCCGTTCATCAAAACGAACATGGTCAGCTCGCGGTTGCGCGGATGAATGCCATAGCTTTCGAGCAGCGCGCCCAGCAGCCCGGCGATGTGCCGGCGCGCGCGAAAGATGTTCTGTACGCGTTCGAGCCTAGGGGCCTGCTCGAACATGACGCGAAAAAGCGGGCGGTTACCCATGTACATCTCGAAAGCCATGCGAATGATGAGCCGCAACGCCTCTTCGATGGGCTCGTCGCCCAGCTTTTTCAGCTCGCGTTCGACCTTCCTGACGTTGCCCTCGACCGTGCGGTCGATGACGGCGCCGATGAGCGCCTCTTTGTTCGGGAAATACTGGTAGAGCGAGCCGATGCTGACGCCGGCAATCTCGGCTACCCGGTTGGTGGTCGCGGTTTCGTAGCCGCCTTTGGTCAGAATGCGAGTAGTGGCCGTCAGGATGGTTTCGACCAGGCCCTGGGATCTTTGTTGTTTTGGCGATTTTCTCGGGGAAATCCGGGCTTTTTTCGACACGTTCAGGTTCTCCGGCCAACGGCTCAATGCGAGTACAGGTTAATGCGCCAGCGGCGTATATTCAACATCGTAATAGGAGGCTCATATGCTGGCTGTCATGGATAACATTCGAATCGGAAAGTCGCTCCTCAGGCTCATCAAGGACCCCAATAACACGGAGGAGATTTTCAAGATGGGCGAAATTGGCTTGCACGCCAAGAATCACCGTTTTCACAAGAGTGTCGTGGAAAATGCCATGCAGGACCCCGGATTTCGCGACCTCTTTACCGCGCAATATCTGCAGCCCCGCATCGACCTTCATGAGCTGGCCGCGATGCCAAAAAATACGCTGGGCGAACGCTACGCGAATTTCCTGCTGGCGCGTGGCTTTTCAGTCGAGTTTTTTCCGCGTTTCGCCACCGAGGAGCCCATTCGGTACCTGTCCATTCGCGCCCGCGAGTGCCATGACATCTGGCATGTGCTGACTGGTTTCAACTCCGGAGTAACCGGCGAGCTGGGTCTTCAGGGGTTCACAATGGCCCAAATCAAAGCCGGGCTGTCGGCTTCGCTGATTGCAGCGGGACTGCTGCACACGGTGAAGAATGATCCGTCGCGGGTCAATGAGGTCATGGACTCGGTGGTGGAAGGTTATCAGCTTGGCCGGCGCGCCAAATTCCTGCTCGGCTTTCGGGTCGAGCAGATGTGGTCACTGCCTATCGAGGAGGTACGCGAAAAGCTTGGAATCACGACCCGGCCGCTGGAGCTCGTGCCTGGCGATCTGCGAATCACTCCGGGGGATTGAGCGAGTTTTCGAGCTGTTTGCGCTGGCCTTCGCTGCGCTCGCGAATGTTCTTCATGGCGCTGCCCAAGCCGCCCTTTTCGGGATCGCCTGAGGCGGCAGCGGGAGTCGCTGTGGCGGTCGGTGTTTCGGCACTGGCAACAGCCGGCGGCGTTGCAGAGGGTGCAGCGGGCGGCGCTGCTTGGGCCGGCGCGCCGCTGGCGTCAGCAGCAGAGGGCTGCGCGGGCGTTTGAGTCGACGCGGTTGGCGCCGTCGGGGCGGCATTGGTAGTCACTGCCAGGTCGGTAGGGTGCGCGGCGGCCTCGATGAGCCTGTTCACCTTGCCCAGCGCGCTCAGGTTTTTTCCGACGAAAGCCTTGTTGTAGATGAAAAGGGCGAACAGGATCAGGACCAGGCTGATCAACACTGCGTAGGCCTTCATCATCGCTTCGCGGTTCATGGTTACAATTCTAACGCGAAGAAGGCGAAACCAGGTAAACAGGAATGGCTCACTCGGTAAATTCTGCTTATGTGTTCAAAGCCGCCTCCTAAGCTGGCGAAATCGCGCCACCTTCGCCGAGGCGGGCGAAAAGTGTTAAAATATTTCCGTGAGGGGAATTATAATCATCGCACTGCTGGTTTTTAATCAGCTGGCGTCGCCGGGTGCCCGAGCCGAGTGCCCGCCACCGTCGGGTGAGCCTATGGATAAAGCCGCGCTCGCGTCCTCGCGTCCGCCCGCCTATGAGCCGCAGACGGTAATTGACGCGTTCACCGCCATGGGATTCATGTGTTCGGCGTTCGATTCCCGCAAGGGCATTACCTGCAAAGCCAAAGCGGGGGTGGTGCCCGGTTACTCCGAAGAGGTGGCTATCATCATTCCGGCGCACTTCGTTCCCAGTCAACGCGCGCATCTGTTCACGCACATTCATGGCAATAATACTGTGGGCGCATCGTTTGACGGGTTCATGCAGAAATACAAGTTTGAAGACATTCTGGCCGACAGCGGGCGCAATTCGATCATGATCATCCCGTTCAGCCACAGCACCACTACCGTGTTGAATCACCACGATCTTCAGGACGCCAAGCTGTTCAGGATGTTCATGGACTCCGTCACCGGCACGATTCAAAAAGCCAAGCTTGCCCAATATGCGACGCCGGCCGCAATAGCGATTTCGGGGCATAGCGGGGCCTTCAACCCGATTGCCCAGATCCTCGAGCAACCGTGCCCGGATATTCCGGAGCCCTGCTACAGCCGCCTGGTCAACGAGGTGCACCTGCTGGATGCCACCTACGGCCCATATACGGACCGTTTTGCGCGATTCGCGGCACGCGAGCCCGCGTCGCGCCTTACCGTGCGCAGCTGCAACGGCGGCGAGACGATTGCCGGCGCCAAGGCGCTGCTCAAAGCCACTCGAGCCAATTTACCGCCTGGAAGCCCCGCTCCTCAACTGCTCCCGGCTGACGCTACCGATGCCGCATTTGCCGCAACCAACCCAGCCATCATGCTGACGAATACGAATCATATGAATATTGCCCAAACATATTTGCCGGCGGTACTCAGCGATCAGGGCGCGCCTTAGGGGTAGGGTCCCTATCCCAAAGCCTCGCGAATCTCTTTCATCGTAACCTTGATGTCCTTGGTCGAGCTTGGAGCGACAAAGATACAGTCAT
>JACQAW010000143.1 GCA_016194725.1 Deltaproteobacteria bacterium | reverse complement strand
CCGCAACGGCACCGAGACCGACGTCATTTTACGACAGATCGACCGGCTCAAAACCGTGCCCGTCGATTTCATCAGCGTGACCAAAGGGGCTGGCGGCAGCTTGCGCGGCGGCACGTTGCCCATTGCCCAGATGGTGAAAAGCCAGTTCGACATCTGTTCGCTGGCCCACTTCACCTGCCGCGATTACACGATCGAGGAAATCGAAAACAATTTGATGGATCACCATTACTTCGGAGTGCGCAATATTCTGGCGCTGCGTGGTGACCCACCCGACGGAAAGCCGGACCATTTTCAGCCCGCGTCCAACCGCCATTCCTATGCGTGGCAGCTCGTGGACCAGATTCGCAAGCTCAACGCGGGCGAGTACATCGTGCGCGATGGCTACGATGCCAGGTCTGCGGTACTCACGCGCAAGGGCTCGCCCACGAAGTTTTGCATTGGCGTGGCCGCGCACCCTGACCACGAGCCGCACGAGGACGGTGTCGAGTACCTGCATCGTAAAGTTCAAATGGGCGCCGAGTTCGCGATTACCCAGATGATCTTCGACCATGAGCCCTATGCGCGGTTCCTGGATTCCTGCGCAAAACACGGCGTCACGATTCCCATCATCCCGGGCCTGCGCATCGTTACCCAGGCGGCGACAGCCGAACGCATGGCTTCGAAGTTCGGAATCAAGATTCCTTCATCATTTGTCGACAAGCTGGCGGCCGCCAGGACCAAAGAAGAAGGTCAGGCGCTGGGTTTGAGGTTCACCAACAAGCTTTGTGAAAAACTTATGGCCGCCGGAGCGCCGGGCGTGCACATTTTCGTAATGAGCGACGAGGTGTCAGCCACAAATTTATTGAAGGGCCTGGATTAGCCACTAGAACTGCTGCCATGGAATTAAAAATGGCGCTGATCGGTTCAGGTTTGGTTTTGCTTCTAAATGGCTGCGCGAGCCAGTCGCTCGCCGATAGGGCGCGGCTGCGCGACTCAGTCGACAAGCAGCGCATCGCCACGCAGCTCAAACAGCAGCGACGCGTTTTTGAAGGCTGTGGCCATGCTTATGGCGGCGACAGCCTGAGCGGCACGCTCACCGTGCGTTTCAAGATTCGCTCGAATGGCAGCACGAGCAACCCGCATATTTTTGAATCCATCGGTCAGAGCGCGGCACTCGACCATTGCCTTACCGACGCCGCGCTACAGCTGGTGTTCGACCCCATGCCCAAGGGCGTGGTGGCCGAGGTAAAATACCCCCTGCAGTTTCACGGCACGCGTGAACCGGCCGGCTTACGCTCCGAACCAGCCCAGGATCCGCTTCCAGAATGACTTGAACGCGCTGGTTTTGGCCGCGGGAACCGCGTCGGATTTCGTCAGCAGATTCGCGCAGCTCATCGAGGCTTTCTGCTCAACCGCGAGGACGGCGCCCTGCCGGGCTTCTTCCATCTCTTTATCGGTCAACTGCACCAGCTTGCCGCGAACCATGTTGGCAAACGTTTTGCCGTCCATGTGCATGTCCGGGTTAGCTTGCAATGCCTTGGCCACTTCGAGGTGGATCGCTTCGTTCTTTTCGAGGATCTTGTTGGCGATCCAGCCGGCGTACTCCATGATGAAGTCGGTCTTTTTCTCCAGTTCACGCTGTACATGTCCTGCCCTTCGACCGCGAAGTTCTTTTCCATCCAGCCGCCTTCACCGCCGCCGAACGTATTGATTTCCGCGACGCTGTCCGGACCGTAAAGCACCGCGCGGACTATCGAGTGACCGCCTTCGTGAATGCTGGTCTTCCAGGCCGCGCGTTCTCTGGTCGCGGGATGATAGTCGGTTTTCGTGCGGGGCACGTCGGCGAGCACATGGGTTTCCTCCACCGCGTCGGATCCTGAGCCGCGTTTCACGTCCACTTTCAGCTGCCGGCTGCCTTCGTCCCAGTAAACGCTGAACTCAGCGCCCTTGTACTTCTCTTCGCTTCCGACAACCAGCGCCACGAGCGCGTTTTCGACGTACAGCTTCAAGGTGTTCTTGATCCAGCGGCCACCTTCCATCGGAACATATTCCTTGATGAAGAAGGCCTTGGCCGAGTCGGTCAGCATGGTCTTGATGCCCGAGCTGGTGATGATCTTGGTGTTTTCGGCGAACAGACGGTCGCGCAGAATGGCGACTTCGTCATCCGTTAAGGGAGAGAAAAGCAGGGGCTTGCCCAGACGGCTGCGAAACGCTTCGCCGAAGGATTTGGCAAAAACATCCAGGAAGGCATCGGGATGCCGGGTGAACAGCCGGAACTGCGCCAGCAGCTCGCGATTGGTCATCGACGAGGCATGCGGCCCCAGGGCCTTGGCAGCCATATTGCCCGTGGCAATCACGATGGTCGCAGCAGGGAACTGGATTTTTTCCTGTGAATTCGGGCCCGCGGGAATTTCGCCCTCGTCGAGCACCGAGAGCAGCGAGTTTTCGATCATCTGCTTGTAGGGGCTGTCGGTCAGGCGATGCAGCTCGTCCCACAGCATGACCTGGGATTCGGGGTTGGTCTTGATGGCCGAGCCCATGGTCTCGACACCGAACTTGTAGAACGTGTTCATGTCGATGATGTCGTTGAAGTTGATGCGAGTGAGCCGCGAAGCGTCATCGAATAATGCTTCGGCTACCGCCTTCGCAATCTCGGTTTTACCGATACCCGGCGTGCCGTCGAAGTAAACGATGACGGGCTTGCCCACTCTCATTGGATCGGCCACGGCACGGGAAAGTTCCGAGATAATGGCTTCGGTGAGCAGCTTGATTTCGCCGCGGTGACCGATGATTCGTTTTTCCAGCGTGGCCTTGAGGCGCTCCTTGGCGCGCGCGAGCAGCTCGCGCGGGCTGGGCGGCAGCGGCTTGCCGACGTTATACTCGAGCAGGGGCGAGGATTCGCCATTTTTCTGCAGCTTCATGATCGAAGCGATCGTGCTGCCGTTGCCGGCCTTTACGTCGACCACGATTTCATCGCCGGGAGCGATCTTGCTCTTGCTCAGGATGGCGTCATTGAAGTTGCGGCTGATCCACTCGTTTACTTGTCGCTCAATGTTACGGGCGCCGGCGCTGGGGTCGTACGTTTCCTTCTCGAAGAACTTGCGGGCGTCGTCGGTAAACGTGAAGTTGATGAGCTTCGAGGCAAACTTGGCCTCGACGTCCTTCATGCGCTGCTCGACGATTCGCACATGGTCTTTCGGCATCAGCTTCTTGAAAGCGAGAAAAGCGGTGATGCGGTTCAGGACTTCGATCTTGTACCCGCGGGCCTTCAGCTCTTTCTTTATTAGATCGCCGGTGAAGCGCTTGTTGGCCTGCGCGATGTCTTGCTCCGACTTCAGCTCTTTGCCCTTGCCGCTGTCGCCGTAGTTTTCGGCGCCGGCGTTAGTGCCCAGGCCGATGATATGCCTCGAGGTCAGCCGCAGCGTGATCTCGGCCTTGACGTTGGCGCCGTCGTTGGTGGCTTCGCGCAGGGTTTTCGGCCAGTTTTCCTTGGGTGTGTTCTCGTAATATTTGCACAGGCTCTGCACCAGATACGGCGTCAACTTGACTTGGCCTTTTTCAAGAAAGGTCATGAGTTTTTCCAGCACTACCGGTGGCGCCTTTTCGATTTCGTCAAAAAGCAGCCCGCCGCCGTTTGGATTGTTGATGAGCCAAAGAATCAGGTTCGAAGGCGTGTCGGCTCCGATATATGGGGGCTTGGAGCCGAAAAGAGCCGACTCCAGCAGGCGCTCGTCGGTGGTTTCGGCCAGGCTCATCTCGAAAACCGGCTGCTCGCTTTGGATTCCGTTGGCCTTGTTGAAGCCTTCGATGAAAGCATGAAAACCCGAGGTCTTGCCAACGCCTGTGGGGCCGCCCAGCAAAAGAACCGCATGAGACTTGGCTTCCACTTGCTGCTGCGCAAAGCCGGCCAGCGTGTTGATCACTTCTTCCTGGCCATAAACGTTCTTCATCGCCTCGCGAACGTAGCCGTCCACTCCGCGCGCGGTTTCGATTTCTTCCTTGGCCTTCGCGATGGCGGCAG
>JACQAW010000142.1 GCA_016194725.1 Deltaproteobacteria bacterium | reverse complement strand
ATCGAGGTCGCGGTGCCGATGGTCAGCACCGGCTTGCCGCGCACGTTCGAGATGCGGCACGAGAGCTTGCACACTTCGTCGATGTAGTAATCCAGCAGGCTGCGATCGATGACTTCGTTGAGCGAGATGAACTGTGAATTCATGCGTCGCCTACCCTGGCGCCACCAGAAGCTTCAGCGCCTTGGGCAGCAACATCGGCTCAAACCAGGCGCGCATTTCCTGTTCCATTTTCTCGGCCGCGAGCCGGCATTTTGCCTCGCGTTCGCCCGGAAACTGGGTAACCAGATTATCGAATGTGTTGGCGATCACGAATACCTTCGTGAGCCCGTGCATCTGGCGCCCGCGCATCTTGTTCGGAAAGCCCGTGCCATCGCGGCGCTCATGGTGCTCGGTGATGATGTGCACCACCTCTTCGGGCACCAGTGGAAACTTTTTCAGCTCCTCGACGCTGAGCGTGGAATGGTTTAGCTCGATCTCCTTTTCCTGTTCCTCGGTCATTTCAATTTCATCAGGCATCGCAAGCCGGGTCTTGCCAATGTCGTGCAGCATTCCGGCCGCCGCCAGATTCTCGAGCGCCAGCGGATTCACGAAGCCCAGCTGATAGCCCAGGAACGTGGCCATCAGGCTGACTCGCATGCTGTGCGAGATGACCGAGCTCGAAGAGGGGATGGAGTCGAAGATTCGCAGATAAGGGCGCTCGCAGATTCTTTGCACGGTGTCTTTGGCCACGCCGACAACCTTGGCCACGTTGGCGCCCATGTCCTCATCAGAACCGGCGAACAACTCCCTCGTAGTCAGATCGAGCGAGCGAATCGTTTTGTTCGTAACTTTTTGCTCAACACTGAGCTTGGGGTCGTTGAACTTTTGCTCTTCGATAGCCTGCCGCTGGCGAACGAATTCCTTGTAGGAATCCAGATCGGCGTCGGAAATGTAGAGCTTGCTGATGCGCTTATAGATGAAGCGGTTGTACTTGCCGACGTCGAAGGCCTGGCCGCTCTTGCGATACAGGACGAAGTGACCGCGATAGTACACCGAAACGGAAAAAGGCAGTGGCTCGTCCGGCGGAATCGTGAATAGCGAAACCGCGGTATAATTGTCGGTGGGGTTCACACTACAAGTCTATCCGATAAGATTGCCGCGTACATAGGCAAAATGATTCACGGACTTCTCACCGAGAATCTTCGACGTGCCCGGTATTCCAGAACTCGACGATACCGCTTTCGAGACTGTAGATGGCCGGAACGATCGCCACCTTTCCCGAGCGCACGTGATCGCGAACGATCTTGGAGCGAATCATGAGATCCTCGGCGACGGCATTCACATTGGATTTGACGGCGCCTTTGACCGACTTCTCCTTGCCCATATTGGTACGGACCACGCTGAGCAAAGTATCCAGATCGCGGGAACCGGCTGACGTGCCCGCCGGGGTTTCGAGCGCAGCCTTCACAGCGCCGCAATTCTCGTGGCCCATGACGACGACGAGCTTGGAATCCAGGTGCTCAACCGCATATTCGATGCTCGCCACCGTGGCCGGGTCGAGAATGTTCCCGGCAACCCGGATGGTAAACACCCTGCCCAGACCCTGATCAAAGACCAGCTCGGGCGGAACACGGGAGTCGCTGCAGGAAAGAACGATGGCCGGCGGGTGCTGGCCACTCGCCAGTTTCTCGCGCACGGCATTTTGCTGATCGGGATGCTTGGGCTCGCCCCGGGAAAAACGCTTGTTGCCGGCCTGCAGATCAGCCAAAGCGATTTTCGGCGTCGACTCGGGCTCGTTGGCTTCTTTGGCGACTACCGCGGACGTCATGAGCAGCAACACGAAAGTCAAAACTGAAAATTTAATCATATTCAAACTGTACCTCGATATCTCCAGATCGAAATACGCCCTGCATAATTTACCTACAGCGCAGCCACCAATCGTAGCGCGCACCGTGCACATCAGAAGGCACGAGCGTTGCTATAACCATCCTTCATGAACGAAAGCGCAAACCATGATCTAAGATACGTTTTTTTTCTGGTCGCGGCATTTGTCTGCAAGCTTGCGCTGCAGCTGCATCTGGGTGGGAACAAGGCCTAGATCGAGCTTTCAAGCTGGTCGAGCAGCGCTTCGGCGCCGCGGTCGTCGCGAAACTCGATGGCAATCGACAACGCCCGCAGGCGGTGGGCCGCGAGTACGTTGCGGTGGCTGTGGTCATAGGCGAAAAGTTTGCTCGCCCGGGCCCGCAGAGCCGCAGTTTCGACCTCGCCCAGGTACAGGGAGTAGCCAAGCCACGTCGTGGCGGCTACGAGTAGGGCGGCGATGATTGCGACTTTGGACCGGGTCATCATACCCAGAGATATAGCAAGGCCGGTGCCAACAAAAACCCTGTAATTACAGGGACTGAGGGTAGGTCTTTGTGCGGTGGACTGTAGGTCTTTTTGACACAGGGGCGGGGAATCAACCAGCCCCGGGGGCGAGCAGTCGTGGGTACGAGGTACTGGCCATATTTTGGACTTTGGATTTTGGGGCGAAGGAAACCAAAGTCCAAAGTCCAAAATACGGCCAGTACCTGGTATCCCGGTGACCGGTGATCTGTGGCCAGTGCCCTGTCACCGGCACCGGTGTCTGTACCTGTGCCGGTGCCGGTGCCGGTGCTTTGCCCGTGCCCGGTTCGACGGCGGTGTCCCTGTCCGATTACGGTTCTCCACCATCATGGGTTACAATCAAAACGATGCTGATAAGCCCGGCGGGCGGCCTACGTTATCACTGGCGTGCCCTAAGCCATTCAAAAATTTTGTGGTCGCCCTTTCGTTCCGCCATCGGCGAATGGCTCGAGGGTTGGCAGCCACGCGAACGGCGGCTGATTCTTATCGGTCCCAGCGCGGGCTATTGCCTGACGCCGAAATTACTTGCGCGGTTCGATGAAATTGTCGCGCTTGAGCCCGATCCGGTGGCTCGCGTGCTGTTGCCGTTTCGCATGAAGCATCCGAGGCTCACGTTGCTGTCGGATAGTTTTTTCACCTCACCCGACGAGACTGTCCGGCTCTCGGGGCTTCAGCAAATGTTGAACAGTTACCCTGACAGCGCCGTGCTGTTTTGCAACCTATTGGGGATGCTGGCATCTTGTCGAAGGCGTTCAACATTCAGGCTCAATCGCCGAAAAGTAAGACAATGAGCAGGCAGCGGTGCGCGGTATTATTCAGTTTGATTTTTCTGGGCATATTGCCCGCGCCTATTGCGCGCGCCACCGATCAGACGCCGGCAGACCCCACCAGCTGCGAGGCATTATTTACCCATACCGAGGCCGAGCTTTCCGAAGTTCGCCCCGACTTTGCGCATAACACGAGATATACGCATGAGGTTGAAAGCACCGAGATCAAAAATCAATGCGGCGCCCGAAGCTGCTGGGTGTTCAGCGGCACCTCGAATATCGAGCAGAAGCTGCTGACGACGGCCGGCAAAACCATTGATCTGTCGGAAGAGTACCTTATTGCGATCGGCATGCGGCTCAAGGCCGTCGAGGCCCTGCTTACGCCGGGTAACCAGTTTCGCCCAGGCGGTTTGGCGGCCAACGTGGACTGGCTCGTTCAAAATTTCGGCGCCGTGCCCGATGCGGCCTGGAAGCCCCGAGTCGATTTCAAATCGCCCAAGATCGCCAAGCGGATGTACTACTTCCTGAATGCGCGTATCGCGAAGTACCATCTCGAAGCGGCACGCACAGGCGATGCAGCGGCCAAGGCCCGGCTTCTGGAAACGGCGAAAACCGACATGCTGGCGCTGCTTGAAAGCTATACCGGTGCGATGCCCGAGGCCTTCGAGCACGATGGCGTGAAATACGATTCCCCCGAAGACTTCGCCGAACAGATGATTCCCAAGGATGACCGCATCACGATAAGAATGGCTCCGGCCGAAGCCGATCTGCCGGAAGACATAGCCGCGATCGTGAAGAAAATCAGGCCAAGGCACGTCAAGGTCAAGCCGGAGTCGGTCCTGCTGCCCTCGAACGCCGTTTCGCGAACCAGGCCCATCGAGCAAATCGGCCAGAAAATCGTCGAAGCCCTGGCTCGCGGCGAAAGCGTTCGCATCGGTTACGAATCGGTGCACGAATTCGTCGACGAAAAAACTGGAATCATGTCCATCGGCGCATTCTTCATTCCGAAGGGTTTCGAGCCTCCACCTCGCGATTACCGGGATGCCTATGATTTCAAGGGCACCGGGCACGCCGTCGAAATCATCGGCGTCGACATGGGCTCTGACGGCAAGATCATCAAATTCAAGATCAAGAACAGCCACGGCACCAAAGTGGGCGACGCCGGTTACTACCACATGTACTGGGACTACTTCGCGGCCTTTCTAAGCGCAGCCTATATCAGAGCCGCCAAGTAACCGACGCAGCTTCTTACTATTCACAATGCGTGCTGTCGGAGACGCCCACGTCGAAAACCGTCACGCCTTCGATCGTTACGCGCATTTCTTCGCGAAAGCTGCGCAGGCATTTGAGCTCGCCGTTTTGCTGGGTCAGATGCCCCTATCAATGGCCGGGTCAATGACTCAGAACTTGATGCCGATGCGTCCGCCAGCGGTGACCGCGGTGGTTCGGCTGCAAGTGTCGCTGGTTGCCGCCAGGGAATCTGCCCCGGCCGTAGGTGCGATGAAAATATAGCCCTTCTGCATGCCCTCTTCGATGGCATGAGCGAAGATAAGGCTGGCATCGCCGCCTACGCCAAGCTCATTGCCGATCTTTTGGTAGGCGCTCAGATTGGCGCAGAGCATGTTGTCATTATAGCTGTCCAACGACGCGCAGTACTGCACGACTTCTTCGAGCCGCGCGCCATACAGGGCCCGCGCTTTCTTGCCCAGGATGTCTATCTGCCCGGCTCCCGCTTCGCCCAGGCCGGTAACCGAAAACGAAAAGCCGTTCTGCAAAGGCAGCGGCTGCAGCGTTCCGATGCTTGAGTCCTTGCCGCTCTTGAACAGCTGAAAGCCAATTGCTGCCATGGTGGCCCAGTTCAAGCCCAGACCCAGGTCGCGGCTGACGAGCCCGCGCACGATAAGGGCGCCGCCCAGCCCGCCGTTGAAATACTCAAAGCCCGCCCGCGCGGTGGGAAGCATGATGCTGGGAATATTTCCGGCGGCATCGGGTTTGAACGCCACTGGAAAAGAGAAGCTGCCCGCAATCGCGGCGCCTTCCACTTTTCCGTCTTCGGATTTTTTGACGGCCTTTTTCTCGATCGAAATCACTCCCTGGGGGTTCGAGGCGGTCTCGCTCTTGTAGGCGGCATCGATATTCAGAGTGCGCACGGGCTCTGGCTCCTCGGCCCTTGCCGAATAAACCATGCTCAAACTGCTCACCGTGATCAGCGCTAAAATTGAAGCCCGCATTCTCATTCCTCGTCTCTCTATACCCAATACTAAGCAAGGGCGGTGCCGACAGATATTATTGACATTGTTGAGTATTCTCACGACCACGCTGTCCATGCCTGAGACAGTAGTTTAGCTGCAATTAGTCTTCTATAAAGTTGATATAGCTGCTTAAATTGAACCGTGATATGCACCGCGATATGAGAAAATTTCTGTTTTTGGGTCTGCTCACTGTTCTTTCAACTTCCGCATTCGCGGCCGAATCGGCACTCACCGTGTCTTCTTCGCCCACGCCAATGGCACCCGTGCAAACCATGTCGGCGACCGCCGCGGGCACCGGTTCTTCGGCGCTGCTTGATAAAATCTATCTGAATTACTTCGCCATCTACCACGGCGCTTCGCTCACAGACCTGGGCTCGACCTACGCCTTGGACCGCACCGGCAAGGTGAACACCACGCAGAAGCAGCTGCTCGACGGCGAAATGACCGCGGCCTACATGATCGACAAGAACGTGGGCATCGGCCCCGTGGTTCCTTTCCTCATGATTCCCGGACCCGGGCAGCACATGGTGCTGGGTGACGCCGGCATCAAGATTTTCAACCGCAAGACGATCTCGGGCAACGGCCTTAACGTTTACTCGAACCTCATTGTACAGGCGCCTACCAGTACCGCCTCCCAAGACCGCAACATGACGTTCGCGCTCAAGACCACGCCCAACGTGCGTTATAATGTAGAGCACTCCAACTTTGCCTTGGGTGCGTGGACCGAGGCCAAGGCTTACCTGGGTGTAACCAAGAGCAAGACCTTCAAGCTCTATGCAGCCCCTTACGTCAGCTATAATCTTTCCGATCGCTTCGCGCTGAACGTCGAATACGAGATGGAAGCCCATCATTATCTGGGCAAGCCCTCGCTCGACTTCACGAACTACCAGACCGATCTGCAGCCCGGCATCATCTGGTTCATCACGCCGCGCGTGATCTTCAACCCGT
>JACQAW010000165.1 GCA_016194725.1 Deltaproteobacteria bacterium | reverse complement strand
GTCGTCGACGAGCTCGGGCATATCGCCAATACCCGGAACGAAGTTGTTCAGGCGGTTGAACTTCGTCGTGGTTTTCACTTCCAGACCTTTGCTCTTCGCGAACGCCTTGAGCTCGGTGTCTGAAACTTTGGCTTTTTCAAGCAGCTGGGCGGACAGCTCCTTGTTGATCTTCATTGCCTCTTCGCCCCTGCGTTCACGCACCATATCGAGAGCGACTTTCTTTTTCACGTCTTCAAACGGGAGAAAATCCGGTTTTTCAACGACGCCCTTTTTGGCCGCAGCGCCTTTTGGCGCCGGCTTTGCGTAGCTCATCCGGGTGCGGTCGTAGTGCGCCTTTGCCGCGGCGAGTCCAGAAGCGTCTTTAATCGCGGCGTCCACATCAGCATCGGACACATAGATCATCTTTTTGGCCGACTCGGCATTCAAAACAACGTAGTCAACCTGACGACGGTCTTCTTCGGCCAGAAACTGGTTTTCGACTTCCTTTTCCGAAACCTTCGCCCGCCCGCGCATGAAATCAGAGACACGGCTGCGCATTAAATCTTCGCGAATCATGTCTTCGAATGTAGCAGGCGAATAACGATTCTGGGCTAGCACCCCTTCGTACCGGCTCACGTCAAAGCTGCCGTCCTTAGCTTTGAAGTACGGCATTTCTTTAATCTTTTCACGAACTTCAGCATCAGCAATGGTCAGCCCGTAACGACGTGCCTCTTGCAAAACCAGCTTGCTCTTGATGAGTTCTTCAACCACCTGCTCGCCTACCCTGAGCTGCTTGAGAATGTTGGGGTCCAGCTTGCCCTTCATCATATTCGAGTACATCTCGGTACGCTGCTGATAGGCACGGCTAAACTCCTGCATGCTGATCGAGTCGCCATTCACGGTCGCGGCCAGCGCGCCCTCGCCCCTGCCACCGGTGGTGCGCGGATTATAGATTCCGAAGAAAACGAACACCAGAGAGATCGCACCTATGATTACGGTGACGGCAATCGGGCCAAAAACTTTTCTCATGGTCTCAAACATTATGGTCTCCACCACACTCAAGCGCATGTTATGCTTCTACGTAAATGTTGAAGCTGATTAAGGAATATCGGTTTTACTGCACTATCGCGCTTTTGGTTTTTATACCAATCCTTTCGTTAAACACAAGCAACAAGGCAGAGACCGATTTCAACTTATTCGACAAGACGATCGTCTTTATAACCGCGCCCATTCAGAGCATGATCACGCTCACGATCGACCATGCCGCGCGATTCATGCAGAACTACATCTTTCTCGTGAACACGCGCCGCGACTTTTCTTCCGTGGTCGAGGAAAACCGAAAGTTGCTCAACACCATCCATAACTTCAAAGAGATGGAGGTTGAGAACAAGCGGCTTAGAGCGCTGCTCCAGTTCCAGGAAAAGGTCGAGGAAAAGAAAATCACCGCCCAGGTCATCGCGAAAGACGTCAGCACGGAGTATCCAGCGCGGAATGGCGGTAGTGACGCACGAGGGAGTGGTAGGCAAGGTGCTGCGGGCGACCGCCGAATATTCCGACGTCATCACCATGCTCGACAACCTGTCCTCCATAGACGCGATCGTGCAACGCTCGCGCGCGCGCGGCGTGATCGAAGGCGCCACCGATGCCAGCTGCATCCTGCGCTACGCCCTGCGCACCGACGACATCGAGGTGGATGACGTCATCGTCAGCTCCGGCCTGGACGGAATCTATCCCAAAGGCCTGCTGCTGGGCAGGGTCTTGAAGGTGTCCAAGAAAAGCTTCGGCGTGACCCAGGACGTGGAAGTTCGGCCCAGCGTGGATTTTTCGAAACTCGAAGAGGTGCTCGTGATCCTGAAACCGGATCTGCACGTATAAAAATCGATGTACAGAAATATACTGCGCAACCTGAACTTCGTAATCTACTTCTTCATCGCGCTGGCGATCGCCACCGTGCAGTCGACCATCTTCGGCTACTTTCCGCTGAACTACTTCCAGCCCGATGTATTGCTCATTTTGGCGGTGTTCATGGGCTTTCGGCGCGACGTGCTCGAGGGCGGCATGTACATCATTCTGGCGTCGATGGTGCTCGAAGCCCATAGCAGCGCCGGCAAGAATTTTTTTCTGACCACCTACCTGTACTCCTTCCTGGTGGCCAAAATCATGAGCCGCACGGTGGTCGTGCCCGATTTTTTTTCCAGCATCGGCATCGTCGTGGCCTTGAGCTTCCTGAAGCGCCTCGGAATTCTGGCGCTGCTGGGCATGCAGGGGCATGCCGAAAACGGCGTGAAACATTTTTTGATTTACCTCGTTCCGGGAATACTGGTGCAGGCAGCGCTTACGCCGCTTTGCTTCAGCTGGTTCACCAAACTCGACCTGCGCACCTATAAAGATGAGCATGCCGAAGACGAGTACGATATCAACAAGGGGTTTTGAAGCGTGTCTTTCCTAGGCCAAGACGAACAGATTCGCGAATACCAGTTCCGGTTCCGGTATCTGTACATCAGCCTCTTCATCGCGTTCTTCATCCTGTTCTCGCGCCTCTGGTACCTGCAAGTCATGAACGGCGACAAGTATCGCCAGTATTCGGAAGACAACCGGATCAAAAAAGTGAAGATCACCTCGCCTCGCGGCATGATCTTTGACCGAAACAAAAAGCTGCTGGTCGACAATCGGCCCGCGTTCGACCTCGAAGTCACTCCTCAAGAATTATACGCCGACAAGGAGTGGAAAAAAACCATCACCATCCTCTCCAAGATGGTGAAAATGCCATCCGAGGAAATCCTCGACACGCTCGAGCGCGCCAAGGGCCAGCAGAACTTTCTTCCGATCAAGATCAAACAGGACCTGGAACAGGAAGAGGTGGCCATCGTCGAAGCGCACAAGCTCGAGCTGCCCGGCATCAACATTCAAATGGAAATCAAGCGCACCAACCTGTTCGGCGACCTGGCCGCGCATTTGATGGGCTATATCGGCGAAGTCAATCCCACCGAGCTGCCGAAGCTGAATAAGCTCATCGTGCCGGGCGGCACGCAGTACAAGATGGGCGACGTCACGGGCAAGTTCGGCCTGGAGTCGCGCATGGAATCGGTTCTGCGCGGCATCGACGGCGAAGAGTATATGGAAGTGGATGCGCTCGGGCACCGCAAGAAAAGCACGAACAAGAGCATCACCAGCTCGCTCAAGCCCAAAGTCAGCCTGCCCGGCAAGAACCTGATTCTCACCATCGACCAGGATCTGCAGATAGCCGCGCAGAAGGCGATGGAAAAACTTTACGGCAAGAAGCAAATCGGCGCGGTCATCGCGCTGAATCCGAAAACCGGCGAAATCCTGGCGGCGCTGAGCCAGCCCAGCTTCGACCCCACGCTGTTCTCGCGCGGCGTTTCGAGCAAGCTGTGGAGCGAGCTGCTCAACAACGAATACCATCCGCTGCGCGACAAGACCATTCAGGATCATTACAGCCCGGGCTCAACCTTCAAAACCATCACCGCCATAGCGGCGCTGGAAGAAAAGGTGATCGACGAAAATACGACGGTCAACTGCACCGGCAGTTTTCGGCTGGGCAATCGCGTTTACCATTGCTGGAACAAGCACGGCCATGGCGTGGTCAACATTCGCAAGGCGATCAAGGAATCCTGCGACGTGTTTTTCTACCGCATGGGCCAGCGTCTGGGCATCGACACCATCGCCAAGTACGCCAATATGCTGGGCCTGGGCCGCAAGACCGGCGTGAACCTGGCTCACGAAGAGCCAGGCCTCATTCCCACCGAGGAATGGAAAAAACGGCGCTTCGGCCAGGAATGGATCGCGGGCGAAACGCTTTCGTGCGCCATTGGCCAGAGCTATATTCTCACGACGCCTCTGCAGCTCGCCAATGCTTATGCCGCTATCGGCACCGGCGGCTATCTCTGGAAGCCCTACATCGTGAAATATATCGAAAGCCCCGATGGCAGAATCTTGAAAGAGTTTCAGCCAGAGCTGCTCAGTCAGGCCAAGATCAGCAAAACCACGCTCGATCTCGTGCGCGGCGGGCTTACGGCGGTGGTCAACGAGCCCGGTGGCACGACGTTCGGTCATCGCATTCCCGGCATCGATGCCGCCGGCAAGACAGGCAGCACGCAGGTCATTCGCCTGTCGGCCGACAAGATCCACACCAAATGCGAGTCGATGCCGTTCAACGTGCGCGACAACGGCGTCTTCGCGGCCTTCGCGCCGCCCGACGACCCCACCATCGCGGTGGCCGTGCTGGCCGAGCACTCCTGCCACGGCGGTAGCGGCGCGGCGCCGATTGCCTTGGAAGTGATCAAGGCCTATCTGCAAAAATACATGCCCGAGCGCTACAGCGACGATGCAATCAAAGCCAAGCTCAAGTCTGGCACGCTGGCAAAAACCACCCGGGCACGCATCAAGACCGACGACGAAGAGGACGAAGATGCCGTGCGCACCAACGACATCAATGTCGAGCCCAATCCCGCCGGCCCCCCCACACCCGAGGACAACGATTAATGGATGAGGAGCAATTCAAGAAGTTCGACTGGTCGCTGATCTTCATCTGCATCTTTATTTTTGCGGCTGGTGTCACGAATCTTTATTCCGCCACCTATACCGAATTCGTCGGCCACGGGCTTCGGTTCTGGCAAAGCCAGCTCATCTGGTTCGGCATCGGGTCGGCGGTTTCCGTCGTCATCATGCTGGTGCATTACAAGATGCTCTCGCGCGTCGCCTATCCGATCTATTTCGCCAACCTCATTCTGCTCGGCCTTACCCTGGTCGTCGGAAAAGCCACGCTGGGCAGCCGGCGCTGGATTGGCGCCGCCGGCTTTTATATCCAGCCCTCGGAATTCATGAAGCTGTCGGCGGTGCTGGCGATGGCGAAATACTTCGAGACCGAGCGCGTGACCAGCGGCTACAAGCTGCGCGAACTTCTGCTGCCGGCCACCATGATTCTGGTGCCCGTCGGCCTGATCATCATGCAGCCTGACCTGGGCACCGCCATGATCGTGATGCTGACCTTCATCAGCATGATGCTTTTCATCAAGATCGACCGGCAGAGCCTGATCATCATCCTCGTGGTATTCGGCACGGCCGCCTACCCGGTTTATCGATTTGGCCTGAAGCCCTATCAGCGCCAGCGGCTGGTGTCGTTCATGAACCCCATGTCCGATGCCAAAGGGTCGGGGTACAACGCCATTCAATCCATGATCGCCATAGGCAGCGGCCAGTTCTCGGGCAAAGGCTTTAAAAAAGGCACGCAGTCCCAGCTGAACTTCCTGCCCGAGCACCATACCGACTTCATCTTCGCGGTTTTTAGCGAGGAGTGGGGCTTTCTGGGCGACCTGGTTCTACTGGCGCTCTACATCTTCTTCTTTGTGAAGAGCCTTAATATTGCCTATGTGTCACACGACAAGTTTGGTACACTGTTAGCATTAGGTATTATAATGATCTTTTTCTGGCACGTGTTCGTGAACATGGGAATGGTGTGCGGAATCCTGCCGATCGTCGGCGTGCCGCTGCCCTTCATTAGCTACGGCGGATCATCATTAATCACCTCGCTGATAGGAATCGCGGTTTTGACGAATATCAGCAATAAAAGATTTATGTTCTGACTTAATACATGGGCGGCGCTACCAGAAGCGTTTAAGCTAAAGCTTAAACGCTCTGGGGCGGCGGCGCTCAATAGGACCGCACCATTTTACAAGGAGAACGTATGAGCAGGTATTTGGGGACGTTTCTTTCGATGGCAGTACTGGTTGGCCTTTCGCTCACCATGGGCGGTTGCAAAGCGCAGCAGCAGATGCAGCAGCAGCTTGCCGAAATGGACACCAAGCTCCAGCAATCTGAACGGCATATCAAAGACCTTACGGCCGACCTTGCGAAGACCAACTTTGAGCTCAACCAGATGAAGGGCCTCGTGAAACAGACCGCACAATCGGTGGTGGATTTACAGAAGGCCGAAGAAGAGCGCGCAAGAGCCGCCCTGGAAGCCAAACAGAAGGCAGACGCCGCTAAGACCGCGAAGCCAATGCCTAAAAAGCCGCTGCCGAAAAAGGGTAAGGGCAAGAAGTAATCAGCGAATTTGGTGGTGCGGTTCGGCCAGTGAGCGGCGCCTTTGGCGCTGCTCTTGTATTCATCTGCCGGACCGCAGTACCCCGCTCCGTCATTAAGACATGAGCGGCGCCTACGGCGGCGCTCAATCCAGCCCCTATCCCGCGCCCCACCCTCCCATCCCCGGCCAATCTGTGATACGAGCAACGCCAAGATGCGCTACGTTTTTACCGCTGCTGTTTTAGCCCTGAGTTTCGC
>JACQAW010000164.1 GCA_016194725.1 Deltaproteobacteria bacterium | reverse complement strand
GGGTTATTATCAGGAAATTTTGAAAAACATCGCGGCGAATGGTTTGAGCAGCCGGATACATTTCGTCGGGCATGTGCCCTGGCACGAGATGCCACGAAAGTATTCCTCGGCGGTTTGCACGCTGATACCCACGGTGGACTGCGAGGGCACGTCGCTCAGCGCCCTGGAAAGCATGGCTTGCGGCACTCCGGTCATTGCCACGAACGTGGGTGGGCTCAAGGACCTGCCTTGCGTGCACTGCCCCAGCGATGCCGAGGCGATAAAAAACGCGTTGCTCAAAGTGCTGGGCGAACGCGAAGCCTATGCCGTCGAACAGGAAAAAATCGTTCGCCAGACCTTCAACCAGGAGAACTGGGGCGCGGCCTGGAAACGCGTACTGGCCAAACTTTCGCTTTAAACCTGGTCGACCAGGCGCCGCAGTTTATTATAGCCCCGGTTGAAAGCACGCACCGCGCGTGAGGTGGAGTAGGGGGCCCAGAAGGTCACGAAGGGATTGGGCCCAACGCGGAACCGCCTTGGATTGAAATTCGAGTATTCGTCCAAAGCCTCAATATGCAGGGCTACGGCCGAAGCGGCTTCGGGGCGGATGAATTGCACGGGGGTGGCCGCAGCAGCTCCGAATTTCGCGCGCACGTGCCGGCCTATCGAGCCGCGGGATTCACGGTAAGCGAGCATGAAAGCCGCGAACGACAGTGGAAAGAGCAGCCCCTGTGTCGTGGCGAAATGCCTGGCGGCGGCGGCGGGAGCCCAGACAGATTTAAATGAAAATCGATCGCCACCCATTTGAAATTCGATTTCTCCCAGTGAAACCGGCTTGAACCAGTTCGAACGCAGCTCGCTGTCGACTTCGCCGATCAGCTCAAATGCCAAGGCAGAGGCTTGAGCCGCGTAAGTGGTCAGGGCACGGGCTCTGGAGCCCGCGTCGAGCCGAAACCAGGTCTTGCGAAAATCCAGATATCGGTCGCGGAAAGAGCCGAATTTGGAATCGGTAGCGCTGCCTTTGACGTCCAGCCACAGCGCGACCGAGTTGCAAAAACCCTTGATGGCATTTTCGCTGACGCGCTGATCGATCGTTTCCCCGAAATAGGTGTGGTGGCGGAACATCTGAAATTGATAGCAAAGCAGGCATTGCGCAAGGTGCAACAGCTTGATGCGGTTTTGTAATTCGGTCATCGGATCGCGCGGCAGGGTTTCGCCGGCAAGGTGCTTCAGATCCTGTTCCCGGACCGGGTACCAGAGGTGCAGCTTCGCGAAGGTGCGCGCTTCGATGATTAGTGGGTCGTGCGAGAACAGGTAACGGTCCTCTTCGGACAAACGAGCGATGCCGTAGCGGTGCAAAAAGTCGCGCGGGCCGTCCCTGAGCACCACGACAAGATCGATGTCGGAAAGGCCCGGCACGCCGATTGACCCGATCTGGTAAACGGCGCGCACCGTATCCATGCGGGCAACATTGGCCAGGTAAGCGGAAAGTGCCTGTTCATAACGTTCGAGGGGGAATTCGCGTCCAGGGTTCGTCACAGCTTTGCCGACCAGCAGCTGGCTCAGCTCGTCTTGCATCGTGCCACCATCGCATGAGGTAAGGGTAGGCCGAACGGTAGGCGCAGCTCCCGCGTACCTGGCTGGCGCGTTCGACGATCGACCAAAGCGCTGGCTCGAAGTCAGGTTTTGCGCGCTCGAAGGTGTCGCGTTTATAGAGGTACTTTCCGGTTTTGCATTGCAGATAGAGTGCCGGCAAGAGAAGTATATTGGAAACCGCGTTCTTAACGTCGTATGCGCGCAGCCTTTGCATCGACGGCCAGTAACTTTCAAAATAGCCCAGGCTGGCGGCCAGTGGCTCACGCAGCGAGCTGTCTGGTGTATGGCAGTGGAACGTCAACTTGTTGCCGAATCCGGTCAGCTCGACGGCGTATTCGAAAAGAATGAGCGGAAAGATGGGCTCAAAATAATGGGCAAGGTCGTATTCAGTCAGCGTGAAGTGATGATGGTGCTGAAGCGGATCCATCAGATAGAGAAAGGTGTTCGAGCGCGAAAGCCGCCTTTTTACGTCCATGGCCCATTTCGGGTCATCCGCAACTTCCTTGCGCAAGATAACCAGCGTGTCGAGGTCGGAGAAATTTTCCGAGTAGTCCATCGTCGCAAAGCTGCCGTGTACGTAAAAGCCGACCAGCTCTTCGCTTGAAAAGGAACGGCTGACATACGCTTGAAGTTCGGCCAGAGGGCGCAGAAACGGCGAGGCCAGCTCTGACGCGCGCATTAAACGTGGTTGGGCGGCGACCCGTTCCGCGGGCGTTGGAAGTTTTTCAAAAAGGACGGTGTAGGCTTCGGCTATCGAGTTTACGGGGCGACCCGCGTGCGTCGCCAGGTTTTTCAGCAGTTCCGCGAACGTCTGGTGTGAAAGCCGCTTCAGTGAGAAGTCAAAGCCGTTGAACCAGCTGGAAATCGTTGCGTTGTGTTTCACTTTCAATCCGGGTTCAGCTCGCGGGATTCCATGAACTCGTTCAGCTCTTTCATTTTTTTTCCGAAGATTTCCTGAAAGGCTTTTTGGCAGCCAAGCAGCGTCTGGCCGGGCTGCCACTTCAAGGAGTAGAAGTGCTTCTGCAGCTTGAGGTCGACAAAACGATAAAGCCGCGTTTCGCGCAGGCGATCGAAGTCGGCACCATGCGCGCGGCGAGCCTTGAAAAGAGTGTCGAGCGCCACGTCCGGAGCCGAATTGTTCAGGCAAAAAGCCGCGTATTTCAGTACCTGAGCTTCCAGCGAACGGTTTGATTTTTCAGCGTCGGCAAACAGGAGGTCCTGCTTTTTCAGCCATACGGCATCGCTCGCCGTGAGAATCCCGTAGCGTCCTGGAATCTGCACGAAGTCATTCTGATTGTCGCCTCTGCCATCGTAATCGAGGTTCAGCAGATAATAACCCTGATCGAGCAAAAGCTTGTTGAGGTCGCCAAACAACGGCATACCTTCGAAAATCCGGTCAAAGGCGACTTCGCAACGCACGCCCAGAATATTGTCGCGAAGCTGTTTCGCGGCGCCTTCCAGGATGGCGTATTCGGTTCCCTCGGTATCGAGCTTCAGGAAATCCACCGCGAGCTCGCGGTCCGCCGCGAACGAGTCGATGGAGACGGCCGCGACCTCGACGCTTTCGACGATTTCGACCTCGGCAAGACGTTCGCCTTTGAACAAGGCCGAAACGGGATGACGCACGATACTGGAGCTCATCGCGCGATTCTTGAAAAAATTGATCGTAAGCTTGCCGTTTTCTTTCGCGATGGCCTTGTCGATGATCTTCACTTCATCAGAACGGCCTGCGTACTTTTCAAGGAGCCGCTTGCTCTCGATGGAATCCGGCTCGAAGAGATAGTAGTCCAACTCGCCCGAGAATGGTTTCCACGAAGGGTGCAGGCCGTAGCGTCCACCTGCGTCAATGACGGTTGTTCGGTAGTTTTCAGACATAGTTTAGGCTGAATCTATGCTAATTCTAGAGCAATGTTCAACCGCAATTTCAAACACGAATTCCGGCGATGAAGGCGATTCAGCTGATCGCGCCTGACAAGCTGGTGCTTGCCGAACTGCCCTCGCGGCCGCTGGTCGACCGTGAGCTTCGTGTGAGGGTGGTTGCGAGCTGCATCTGCGGTTCGGATATCAAGAACGTCAAAAGTCCCGTGCTGCTGCCCCAAACGCCGGGGCACGAGTTTTCAGGTACCGTTCTGGAGGTCGCACCTGGCTCCGACGGCAGGGTGCGGGTCGGCGACCGGGTCACGGCCTTTCCGATGATCGCCTGCATGAAGTGCGCGGCCTGCGAAAAGGAAAACTATCGGGATTGCGATGCCAAGAAATCATTGGGGTTTCAACTCCCGGGTTCGTTTGCCGAGGAAGTGATCTTTGACGAAAGGTTCGCGGTTCCGCTTCGAAAGGCCATCTCGTACGAGCAAGGCGCGCTTTTGGAGCATCTTTGCTGCGGCTATCGGCTGGCCAAAGAGCTAGTGGTTTCGCAGCCCGCACGGGACGCCCAGATCGTGATTGTGGGCGATGGCCCGATCGCATTGGCCGACGTTCAAGCTCTCATCGCCCATGGTTACCGGAACATTACTCTGCTCGGGAAGCATCCCGCTCGCATGGCGCTGGCTAGTCAATTCGGCGCGACCGTCATGCCCGCGGAGGCGTCCATCTTTGCTCTCATCGATGTGTGTATCCTGGCTGCGCCCGCGGATTCCACGCTTAGCCGCCTTTTACCGGCGATGGGTGAAGGGTCAAAGGTCTTTCCCCAAACCCGTATTCATGACCCACAAATGCTTGAGCGAATGAAGGCGTCCGGCATTGGCCTGGGCCGGGCTTTCGCCTATGCCATGCAGGATTTTGAGGACGTCATGAGCTGGATCGAGGAGGGAAAACTGGTCACCTCGCCCTTGATTACAACTCGCGTCAATCTGCGCGAGCTACCTGAAAAATTCCGGTCTTTTGTCGAAAAGAAGGGCCACATCAAGGTTCTGGTTGTGGCCGGCGGGGGGGACTAGGAAATTGCAAACGCTCCGGGCAAATGCTAGTACTTTCGCTTAAATATGAGAGCCAAGAAGATTCTCGACATGGAAGGGCTGAAGCGTCTGCGCGAGGACCGACCCTCGGCGCTCCTGGTCCATTGTCATGGAGTTTTCGACGTCCTGCATGCTGGTCATCTCGCTTACTTCGAATCCGCGAAAAAATTCGGAGAGGTGCTGGTCATCACGATTACCGCTGATGAGTTTGTGAACAAAGGACCCGGCCGGCCCTATTTCAATTCGGCGGTCCGGGCCAATATGATCGCCGCACTCGAGATAGTCGATTTTGTCGCCATCAGCCGCGCGGCGACCGCAGTGCCGGTGCTTGAAACGTTAAGGCCAAATTTTTACGTCAAGGGTCCGGACTACAAGAACAAGGCTCTGGACGCGACGGGCGGGATCTACGCGGAAGAGGCGGCCGTGGAAAAAGGCGGCGGACGCCTCGTTTTTACCGACGACGACACGCATAGCTCTTCGACGCTGATCAACAAGTTCTTCAATCAATGGACCGAAGACCAGGTTAAAGCGATCGATGCCGTAAATGGCGCGGGCGGCTTTGCCGAAGTCGAAAAGGCGCTCGAGGCCCTTTCCAAGCAGGATGTGTGCGTTATTGGGGAGCCTATCGTCGATACGTATCGTTTCTGTTCGCCCAATTCGATTTCCAGCAAGAGCCCCTCTATTTCGGCAAGCTACTTGTACGAGGAAAACTACCTCGGCGGCTCGCTGGCGATTGCCAATCACCTGGCCGGCCTTGCCAAAAGCGTAACGTTGCTCATCACTCACGGCGGCGAACCCTACTTTTTGGAGTTGCTGCGCGAGAAGCTCGACCCCCGCATCAAGCTCGTCGAGCAGTCGCTTTTGAATATTCCAACCCCGCGCAAGACGCGCTACATCGCGGTCGATAAAGCGCAGCGCATCTTCGAAATCACGCATCTGCGCTCGGACCAATGGCTGCGCCACTCGCCGAAGGAATTTTCGAAGCTCATTCAGAAGACGAATTCCAAGAAGAATACGACGATTCTGGCCGACTTCGGACATGGTCTTTTCGAAAACTCGGTGCTCGAGGCGGTCGACGCGCTGGATGGCTTCGTCACGGTGAACGTGCAAACCAACTCCTCGAATCTGGGCTTTAACCCGTATACCAAGCACAAGAGATTCGCCTATCTGAGCATCGACACGAAAGAAGCGCAGATCGCCTACCACGACCGCTTCTCTTCGCCGCGCGATCTGGCGCGCCGGCTGCGTGAAGATCTGACCCGGGTGGGTACCGCGTTCAGCATGACGTTGGGCTCGAATGGCTCGTACTATTTTCCGAACCGTGGCCGCGAAGAGCTGCACGTGGCGGCTTTTGCCGACAACGTCGTGGATGCCACCGGCGCGGGTGACGCGTTTTTCGGCTTGACCTCGCTGCTGGTGAAGTCAGGATGCCCGGATATTCTGGTGCCCTTTCTGGGAAATGTTTTCGCGGGCCTGAAAACCAGGATTATCGGAAACAAGTCGTCGGTTTCGCGGGCGCAGCTGGTTAAAGCTGTAACGTCCATTTTGAAATAGAGGAAAAGCATGCCTAGGAAAGTATTGGTTACGGGCGGCGCAGGATTCATCGGCAGTCATGTCGTCGATCGGCTTTTGAAAGATGGCCGCGACGTGGTGGTGATCGATAATTTCTCGACGGGTCGGCCCGAGAATCTGGAGCACCACAAACAGAATACCCGGCTGCGGCTGGTGCAGGCCGATATCAACGATCGCGAAAAGATCGCAGTTCATTTTCAAGGGGCCGACTGGGTCATTCACGTGGCGGCGCTGGCCGACGTGGTGCCCTCGATCGAGCGGCCGCTGGACTATCACCGCTCCAACGTGGATGGCACGATCACCGTGCTCGAGTGCGCGCGTGCCGCCGGCGTGAAGCGTTTCGTCTACGCCGCGTCTTCATCCTGCTATGGCATTCCAGACGCATATCCAACGCCGGAAACCGCGCCTATGCGGCCGCAGTATCCCTACGCCCTGACCAAGCTTCTGGGCGAAGAATATGTGCTGGGCTGGGGCAGGATTTACAAGATGCCGGTCGTTTCGCTCCGTTTTTTCAACGTCTACGGGCCGCGCTCGCGCACGTCGGGTACGTATGGCGCGGTTTTTGGCGTGTTTCTCGCCCAAAAGCTGCAGAAGAAAGCCCTGACCGTGGTGGGCGACGGCACCCAGAGCCGCGACTTCACCTTTGTTACGGACGTGGTGAACGCGATCGTCACGGCGGCGGAATCCGACGTTTGCAACGAGGCCATGAATGTGGGCAGCGGCAATCATTATTCGGTAAACCTGCTTGTGAAGCTCCTGGGTGAGCCGGTGACGCATGTGCCCAAACGCCCGGGTGAGCCCGACATTACCTTTGCCGATACCACGAAAATCAGGGCAAGATTGGGTTGGAGACCTCGGATTTCCTTTGAAGAAGGGGTGGCTCAGATGTTGAAAAACATCGAGTACTGGCGAAACGCCCCCGTCTGGACGCCCGAGTCAATCAATGAAGCGACCAAAACCTGGTTTCAATACCTGAGCTGAGAGTTGAAAATGAATTCGATCAAAACATTATTGGTTACGGGAGGCGCTGGCTACGTCGGCGCCGTTACGGTTCCGAAGCTGCTCAAGGCCGGTTACAAGGTCAAGGTGCTCGACCTTTTCCTTTACGGCGACGATGTTTTCAAAGACGTCGCGGGCAATCCGAATCTCATCCAGATCAAAGGCGATCTGCGCGACACCGCCTTGCTCGATCGCGAGCTGGCCGGCGTGGATGCGGTCATTCACCTGGCCTGCATCTCCAATGATCCGAGCTACGAGCTGAATCCGTCGCTGGGCAAGTCGATCAACTACGACGCTTTTATGCCGCTGGTTTCGCTTTCCAAAAAACACAAAGTTCAGCGCTTCGTCTATGCGTCGAGCTCCAGCGTTTACGGCATCAAGGCTGACGCCGAGGTTACCGAGTACCTGCCGCTTGAACCGCTTACCGACTATTCCAAATTCAAAGCCTTGTGCGAAGACGTGCTGCTCAAGGAAGCGACCGACGATTTTACCTGCCTGATCGTACGGCCCTCGACGGTTTGCGGCTACTCGCCCCGGCTGCGGCTTGACCTGACGGTGAACATCCTGACCAATCACGCTATCAACCGCGGCGAGATCCTGGTTTTCGGCGGCGACCAGAAGCGCCCAAACATCCACATCGAAGACATGGCCCAGCTGTATCTGCAGTCGCTGCAATGGCCGCACGAGAAAATTCATAAGAAGATTTACAATGTCGGTTTTGAAAATCATACCGTCAGTCAGATCGCCGAAATGGTGCGGGAAGAGATTGGCGGTCACGTCAAGATCAAACGCGTGCTTTCTGACGACAACAGATCTTATCATGTGTCATCGCAGCTCATCGCGCGCGAGCTGGGCTTTCGCGCCAGCCATACGATCCTCGAGGCGGTGCGCGATCTCAAGAATGCCTTTGAAAGCGGTAAAATTCCGGATTCGTTCGAGGCGCCCCGCTATTTCAACATCAAGACGATGCAGCTCAAAAACCTGACCTGAGCGATGGAGACTTTTATGTCGATGGAAGACTGGCTGGCAAAATCGAAGCATGGCGAAGATTTCGTTCGTCAGGGCTACTGTGTCGTTCCCATTCAAGGTGAACAGCGCGCCAGCCTTGATCGGGCACGAGCGTTGCTGGTCGCCGGACTGCGCGCGGCCCTGCCGGGCGGCGATGGTCTGGGCGATGAGGATTACCTAAATCGGTTTCACAAGTTCTCGAACGCGGCCACTCTGAACGACGTGCGGGTTCGGATCCATCGGGAGCTCGGGGGCTCGCCGGAGTACCGCAAACTCGTGTTCAACTGCGTGAAAAACTATCTTTTCGACCTCGTGGGAAACGAGGTCGTCATGCAACGAAACGTGAACCCAGTCACGCACCTGCCGCGGGACAAAACCCAGCTCCTGTATCTGCACACGGATGCCTGGTCGGGGTGCAGCCCTTACGAAGTGATTCTTTGGATGCCGCTGGTGGATGTATACGATACCAAGTCGATGTACCTGTGCAAACGCGACCCCAATAACAAGCATATGCGCGATCTGAAGGCAGGAGCGCAGGTCGACAGTGCCGTGGAGCTTCTGAAAAAAATTCGACCGGACATTGCGCCGGTAAAGATGAAATATGGCGAGGCCCTGTTGTTTTCGCCGACGCTGATGCACGGAGCTGAGGAAAATCTGACGGATGAGACGCGCTTCATTCTCAATGTGCGCTTCAAGAGCCTGTTTTCCCCTTATGGCACCAAAGCTTTGGGTGAAACTTTCCTGCCCGTGAATTACCTGCCGGCCACGGAAATTGGACTCAGCTACGAGTCAGAGTTCGGAATCGTGGATGGCGGCTGAGGACGTTTTCATCGGCTACAACTTCTGCGGCGCGGTTCATGGCACTGTGATTCCGCAGCGGCTCCAAAACCTCTGTATCCGCGATTATGCGCGAGGCAAGGGCTTCAATATCACGTTTAGCGTGTCAGAATATACCGACCCGCAGCGCTCGCTCATGCTGTTTGCGCAGTTTGAGTTCAAGGATCGCGTGCTTTCGGGGCTGGTGTTTTTCTCCTTGTTGCTGCTGCCCGTCGATCCGGTACGCCGGAAAGATTTTTACACTCGAGTCCTCGCGGCAAAGGTGGTCGTGCATTTCGCTTTGGAGGATCTGGTGCTGAGCACCGCGCAGGACGCCGCTGAAATGGAACGCCTCTATTGCATCAGCGTCGACAAGCGACTGATCG
>JACQAW010000163.1 GCA_016194725.1 Deltaproteobacteria bacterium | reverse complement strand
TTGGCGAACGGCACCAGCCCCTCGAGCTCCCGCGCACCAACTGTGGAAAGCCCCGTATACTCTACGCCCTTGAACCGCTTTTCAGCTCCCTCGGCGGACGCAGTCAGACCCACCTGCAACCAGACCATGAAGAACGCGGCCAAAAGCCAACGAAAAATAATTTTCGAATTAAACATTAAAATCGCAATTTATATTTCAGATCCGCTCCGACCGAGGTGCGCGACTGGCTTGGCTGTGAGCCATGCTGGTCCTCGTAAGTTCCAAGAACCGACCAGTGTTTATTCAGGTCGTACTCCAGATTCACGTTTCTTTCCTGGTTATCGCCGACTCCCACGGTGGAACCCACCGACGCGTTGAGGTTCTTGGTCACTTCTTTCTGCACCACCACTTTGGGCGCGACGGTTTCGGCGGCGTCAGTGCCGCTGCGCGGACGAAATGCACTTTCAGGAGCCACCAGCGTGGACTGGTCCACCCTGACCTTCACGCCCAGCTTCTGTTGCAGCCCCTTGTTCACGCCAGACTGGCTGAAGAGCAAGCCGTACAGTTCGTCGCGGGAATAGGCGTCGCGGTTTTCGCGGGCTATATTCTGATAGCCGGATGAGGTCACGCCCAAGGTCAGAAGATTCACAATATCGTTCTGTGACAGTGGCGGCTGCGACGTGAAAGTGATGTTGGGGTTTGAGGCCGAGCCGCTGGCGACCAGCAGAATCTTGTAACCCTTGGTGTCCAGCTGCCCCGACAGGTCAAACTCAGGATCCAGGGTCGCGGGATTCCGGAAAAAAATATTCCCACTTTGAATCGCAAAGAAATTGTCCTTGAACAGAAGGCGTCCGTGCAAAATAGTGGCCTGCCCCATTACCCGCGGCGTCTGCACGCTGTTGATGACTTTGATGCTGCCCTTCAGCTCGGTGTCGAAGAGATCGTTCCTGACGACGATGTTGCGATCAGCGGCGATGTCGATATCGAGGTCGAAAATCTGCATCTCGCCCACTCCACCGACATTTTTCTGTGGCAAAAATTTCGAGGTGCGCAGCGCCCGAAGGTTATCTGAGATGTCGAAGTTCTCTTTGATTAACGCGTCTGCAACGGCGAGCGACCCCTTCACCTTGTAAGGCAGGTCCTTGCCATTGAGCGCCAGTTTTCCCGAGGTTCGTGCGTAAGCCACCGGATAGACCTTGATCTTGGAATTATCGAGATCCATTTTAAGATCAAGGTCGGGAACCTTGGTAGGATACAGCTGAATCGTTCCCGACCCTTTGACTGCCCCACCCGCGAATCTTGCCGCGACATCAGAAACTCGAAGCAGCCCGTCAGTCCAGTCGACGACAAACTGCCCTTCTTCAAATGGCTGTTCTATGGCCTGCAGGCGAAGATCAAAGCCCGATGCCTTTACCGCGGCTTTGAAGCGCGGCGAATCAGCATGGCCGAAAACCTTGGCGTCAACGTCGGCCGACCCGTGGACGAAGGCGATTTCAGCGACAGGAAATTCAAAGATTCCCAAATTAAGGTGGCCGCCGATGGTATAATCGACGTCGCCATCGTGCGCACTGCCATTTACGCTCAGCTGCGTGCCATCGCCGGCGAACTTCAGTCCGGTGAACTGATAGGAGCCGCCCTGGACATCGAAAACAGCCGGCTTTACCAGGCTAAGTGAATAGCCATGGCGACGCAGCGTGTACGAGCTCAGGGCAAACGCGCCCGAAAGCTTGCTCAGTGCCCCCGTTTGAAATTTAACATGGGCGGACCCCGAGACCTCGGAGTCCAGTTCGGCGTCATCGGCCAGCACCGTGTTCATGCCGATAAGGAGCGGTTGAAAGTCGAAGTGCCGGGCATCGACGTCGATGCTGGAACTCGACCCTCTTTCCCAGCCCACGTCCATTCGGCCCTTTACCTGGCCGGCAAACACCGAAATGTCGCCACGTACCCTGCCGTTTTCGGTATTGAATGCGATTTCGGTATGCGGCACCGAGTATGTCTTGATCAGCCCATCGCCGAAATTCAGGCGAAAACTGCTCTTGAGCAGCCCCAGCTTTCCCATCCCTTGCGTGTCAAAGCTGATTGGCGCGCGATAAGGTATGCCCAGACTGGCCAGACGATCGATATCAAGCGTGGTCAGGCCATCCGAATGCAGATCGAACTTGAGTGCATCGTCGGCGCCGTAAACCAGATTGCCCTTGATCGTGCCATTCTTTTTGCGAATGGAAATATTTTCAGCGATGTAAGCTCCGCGACGGTAACCACCGTGAACTTTGCCGCTATGAAATATTTCGTGCAGGTAATCGACATTATTGAGGTCCATGTCGCCTTCAACCGACAGCTGGTCGAGGGATGTTTTTCCGGATACCTTGATCAAGCCGGAAATCTGGCCCGAAATCTCGTAGGGGTACCAGGGCACTGATTTTTCGAGAAAGCCGGAAAACACCGTCGAGAAGTCCTGAATAGTGCCCTTGGGAACCTGCACCGTCATATTTGCGGCATCGCTGGCCCCGGTATCGATGGTACCGTTGGCAATGAACTGGCTGCGGCCCTGCGTGGCCGAAAGATCGTAAAAATAAAGCAGGTCATTGCCGTCGTTGTAGACCACTTTTCCCTTCACGTCGCCCAGCTTCAGATTCAGGTAGTAGGCGTCTTCGAGCTCGGCTTCGAAGCTGAATACAACGTCAGGCTTCTTGCCCTTGATGGTCCAATGCAGTTGTCCGTCACCGCCAATGTCGAATGGCCCCAGCTTTCGAATGTCTGACAGGCTGATTGGGCCACGTACGTCGATGTCAAATCCGCTGACCGAATCCACCTTGCCGCTGGCCTTCAGCTTTGAGTTTGGAAGCACGGCCTCGGTTTGCTCGAACGCAAAACCATCCTCATCGAGTGAGAATTTTGTTTTCACCGAAACCTGCGGAACCGCGAGCAATACTTTAAGCGGCCGCTTTTCGGTGGGCTTTTGGTTGTCGAACGAAAAATCGCGTACCGAAAGGTCGGCGTTGCCATCCACCTCGAAATCCTTGCCTGGTGTCACGTCAGCAGCGACATTGCCGGAAATGAACATGTGCAAAGGATAAGCCGAACGGGTTGCGGGACCCAGCAGCCGCCTGAAGTCGGCATTTTCAAGATTGATGGCAACGGCAAGCGCCTGCTCCTGGTCATGGATATCGTAGCTTACCTTGCCTACATGGACCTTGCCTTCTCCGATTTCGAAATCCGCCGAATCAAGGGTTACTGTCTTTGGCTTCCAAAGTATGCCCGAAATCCATGATGTCGCCCGAAACCCGGCCCTCGATTGCAATCAAGCCGTCGAGGGGCGTATTTTTTGGCAGCTGCACGAAACGCCCTGCCAGATCGGCATCGAGCCAGTCATGTAGACGTCCGCGAATCACGTAGTTGAGGTCGGACTTCAGCGTTTTGGGTTTCAGCAAATTTCCATGTATCTCCCCAGTCGTATGCACGCTCAGCTCACCGTCCTGCACGCCGAAGTTGCGAATCTGCGCGCCCGCCGCCGAAAGCTCGACACTGCCTTGAAGCTGTGACACCGAATGCTTGAAGGCGCCGATTTCCAAAAATGCCTTCTGTAGATCGACGGCAAGATCGTAGCTTGGCAATCTGTCTACCGTGCTTCGGCCGATCGTCAACTCTTTCGCATAAGCCTGCACGTGCACGGGCACCCTGGCTTCGCGGCTGATTCGTAAATCGAACTGGGAATCAACCAGGCTCACGCTGCGAAAGTTAAAGTGCACCAGCGAATCCCAGGAAAATTTTGCAGCCGGCAGTTTCGGCTTCGGCTGGGCTTCGTGCGCGGCAAAGAACTGCTCGTCAAGATCGAGCGTCAGGCTCGCCCCGTGAATCGCGAACGCATTGATCGTGATTGCGCCGGTTACGAGCTGAAAGAACTGAAAGGTAATGTCGATGTATTGCGCATCGAGCTTGGTACCCGCCGGCAGGCCGGCTGGATTTTTTTCCTTGAGAACGATGGCCGGACTCTTGATCACCACTCCGGGAGGGATCAATTTCACTGAAAGCTCGCTGAAGTTTCCACCCACCCCGAAATCCGTCGGCATGTAGGTGCGTGCGACGTCCTTGAGCAGATGCGCGAAATATTTGCTTTGGATAAACACCAGCAGCGATCCGACCGTGATCGCGATGAAGCCAAGAAAAATCCAAAGCGCCTTGGTTCGTGTTTTCATTTGAGCTTGTCTGGAACATCCCGATAGCGTGGGTTTAACATGGCCACGCGCCGGTAAAACTCGCGTGCTTTTTTGAGATCGTTGAGGCGCTCGAACGCGAGGCCCATGAGGTACATGTAGTCGGTCTTGGGTCCCTCACCCAGGGTAAGGTCGCGACACAACGGTTCAAGTCGAATGGTGGCTTCGATGGCCTTGCCGCCGTATATCAGCGCAACTCCAAGCAGGTACATCCCCGATAGCTTGTATTCGTCATACCTCACGACGCCTTCAAAGATGGATTGCGCGATATCGAACATGCCCATCTCCAAATGGGCGACGCCGATATCAATGCGATCGCGCGCTGGCAGCGAGAGCGAGGTTTCGAGAATTTTTTCACGATAACGTCCGAAAGCTTCGACGTTGTCGAAAAGGTCGGGTACCGGCTTGATGTCGGCGCGATCAAGATTGATCCGCAGTTCCTTTTCAAGTTTTTCGACTACCTTCGCCGGGTTGTCGTCTTCGGACGTATCTAGGGCCCCCAGGCGTTTTCGAGGTGCCTCGCCCCCCAGCAGATCCTGAATTTCCTGTCTCTGAATATCATCCAGGAATTTTTTCGCGACGTCGTTTCCAGGATTCCGACGCAAAACCTTTCTGAAAACTTTTTTTGCCTCATCAAACAGGCGCTCGGCATGAAGAATTTCTCCCCGCTGAACTTCTTCCAGCTCATCGAAATCCGAGGTCTTCGACGTAGGAGC
>JACQAW010000189.1 GCA_016194725.1 Deltaproteobacteria bacterium | reverse complement strand
GCCATGAATAGCAGAAAGAGGAGCGAGCCGATAACGCCCGTTCGCGCCAGCACTGACAGGTACGAATTGTGCGGCCCTGCCAGCGGTTTATTGACGAAGTGATGTGTGAAGTCGGGAATATTTTCAAAATGACCGTCATTGGGCGCGCTCTCGAGCACGTAGCTTGGGATCTCTGGAATAAACCCACGCCCAAATACGGGATTCTCCAACCAGTCCCGATACGCCCGTGACCACCAGAAGCGCCGATAGGCGGAAAGCAAAATCGTATTGGTCGGCCTATTTTCCTCGATCTTGGCACCAGGATAGTCATCACCGTGCCGCACCGAGGTGGCTGCCTGCCGACTCAACGTTTCTGTCAATGAGCGCCCGCCACTAGGTGTGACCAACGCTACCGTGGCAACGATGACTCCGAAGAATGCACCCAGCACAAAAGCTCCTTGTGCGAGCGAACGAGCGGCATGGCTCTTTCCGTTGTAAATAAATGGAACCGTGAGAATCAGCATCATCAGCTCAGCCATGCCCACGCGCTGCACGTCTCCGAGTGCCACGGCACGCGCAAAAGGAAAAAGTACCGCCAGCCCCAGCACGCAGCTTTGCAGCGCCAAAAGCCAGACGGGGTGCTTGCGCCACGATCGCGCCACTAAAACCATAAGCCCGACCGCCGCCACCGGCCCCATTCCGATATTGAGCGAATGAGGCCCTCGAACCAAAGCAACCAGAGTGCCTGCGGCCATGATGCCGTACCCCAGTACGGTCACGCTTTGGGGCGAACGCCTAAACGTCAAAAATCCCGCCGTCATCCACAGTAGCGGATAGACGAAAAGAACGGCGTGCTGCAGCACCCTCATCATGGAATAGGAAACGGCTCCGAAATCCATTTGGCTGCGCCGCACGGTAAAATCATAGAGCAGCAGCAGCATGCCCCAGGAAAAAAAACCGGCCATTCCGGTAAACGCCGTCTTCTTGAGCTCGCTTGCACGCACCGAGCGGTGCCAGCCGGCATGTAAAGCAAGAATGGCCCACGACACAAAGCAGATTTCGCTCGGAAACAACGGACCAATGCGAAACTTTGAAAACGCCTGATCGGCCATCGCCGTGCCCAGGATGACGACGAGAATCGGAATCGCAGGATAATTTCGTTTAATCCACGTTGTCATGTGTGTAACATTTCATATGGTGAGCCAGTCTACTGCTCTTAACATAGATCAAATTCGCGGTCGAACGATACTCGTTACCGGGCACACCGGTTTCAAGGGCGCGTGGCTCACGCTCTGGCTGCACAAACTGGGCGCCGAGGTGCACGGCCTGAGCCTGCCCGAAAATCCAGCGCCAGCGGCTTATACGGCGCTGGGCGTGCGCAAGCTGATTGCCAGCGAACGACTGGCCGACGTGCGCGATGCCGAGGTTGTTTCTGAATACCTGGCTGAGGTGAAGCCCGATCTGGTGTTTCACCTGGCAGCCCAGGCACTGGTGCGCAAGTCCTATAAAGATCCCCTGGGAACCCTGGCGACGAACTTCATGGGAACCACGCACGTGCTCGAAGCGCTGCGCACGCGCAACAAGAAGTGTGCCTGCATCGTCGTAACCAGCGACAAATGCTATCAGAATCTGGAAAATAAACATGCTTACCGTGAAACCGACGCGCTGGGCGGACTCGACATCTACAGCGCTTCGAAAAGCGCGGCGGAGCTGGTGACAGCTGGCTACCGGAAATCTTTTTTCGCCACGGGCAACGTGGCACTGGCCTCGGCGCGCGCGGGCAACGTGATGGGCGGCGGCGACTATGCGCCCGACCGCATCGTGCCCGACTGCGTGCGCGCCCTGAGCAAAGGCCAGAAAATCCCGGTTCGCAATCCCGCTTCCACTCGCCCCTGGCAGCACGTGCTGGAGCCGCTTTCCGGATATCTCTTGCTTGCCTGCAAACTCCTGGGCCCCGAGTCCCAGGCCTTTGCCGACGCCTGGAACTTCGGGCCCTCGCCCAGGGAAGTCCTGAACGTAAAAGCTTTCGTCGAAAATTTTATCGCGCAGTGGGGCACGGGTGCCTGGGAGCCCACCCGCGAGGCGCAGCCGCCACACGAAGCGCAGCTGCTGAATCTCAATAGCGACAAAGCCGCGGCTCGCCTGGGCTGGGCCGCCACCTGGACCAGCCAGCGCCGAATTCGCGAAACCGTCGAATGGTATCGAAAATTCGAAGCCAGCCCGAAGCAAGAGGGCGGCATGCGTGAGTTCAGCCTGGAGCAGATAGGAAATTTCGATGCTAAAAGTTGACCCGGCCCGCGAAACCGTACTGGCAGCGGCCAAAGCTTTCTATGAGCAGACGGCCAAGCCCCAGCCCTTCAAGCCAGGCGAAACTTATATTCCTGTCACCGTAAAGTCAGTCGATGGCGCCGACCTGACCTCGCTTGTCGATTCCTGCCTGGACATGTGGTTCACCGCCGGCCGGCACGCCAACGAGTTTGAAAAAAAACTGGGCGAACGTTTCAAGCGGCCGGCCGACGCCCTGCTGGTCAATAGCGGCTCAAGCGCCAATCTGGTGGCGGCCAGTAGTCTGGGCTCGCCGTTGCTGGCTCAGGGCGGAAATAAACCGCTGGCGAAAGGCGACGAGGTCATCACGGTGGCCGCGAGCTTTCCCACCACCGTTAATCCCATCGTACAAAACGGCTGGGTGCCGGTCTTTGTCGACGTCGATCTCAACACGCTCAATGCGCTGCCCGAGGCGGTCATGGCCGCGAAGTCGAAAAAAACGCGCGCCGTGATGCTGGCGCACACTTTGGGAAACCCCTTTCGCGCTGATCTGCTGGCGGAATGGTGCAGGAAAGAAAACCTGTATCTGATCGAAGACTGCTGCGACGCCCTGGGTTCCACGATCGACGGTGCGCCCGTGGGCTCTTTCGGCGACTTCGCGACGTTGAGCTTTTATCCAGCCCACCACATCACCACAGGCGAAGGCGGCGCCGTCCTGGCCCGCGACGCCAGGCTGCGAAGGGTTGCCGAGAGCATGCGCGACTGGGGCCGCGACTGCTGGTGCGAACCTGGCAAAGACAACACGTGCAAGAAGCGCTTTGGCTGGGAGCTGGGCGAGCTTCCGCCCGGCTACGACCACAAGTACACTTATTCGAGCCTGGGCTATAATCTGAAAATGACCGACATGCAGGCGGCTCTGGGCGTTTCGCAGCTGGCGCGGGTTGACAGCTTCATTGAAGCGCGCAGAAAAAACTGGAAGCTGCTCTGCGATGGCATGCGCTCCTCGCCTCGCCTGAGCCAATCATTTTCCATTGTTGAGCCGACAAGCGGCACTAATCCCAGCTGGTTTGGTTTTCCGATTCATTGCGAGCAGGGAATCGAGCGCACCAAGCTCGTGGCCTTTCTCGAAGAAAAGAAAATCGGTACCCGGCTGCTATTTGCGGGCAATCTGACCCGCCAACCCGCGTACAAGGGCGTCGAGCATCGTATCGTGGGAAATCTGAACAACACCGACGACATCATGCGCCGCTCGTTCTGGCTGGGCGTGCACCCCCTGCTGGACCAGGCGCGCATCACCTACATGCTCGAGGTGCAGTGTCACTGGGTCGTGCGCTCGACCCTCGGCTACACCCGCGATCTTTCGCCCAACCACCATTTTCATATGATAAAACGCAGCCAGGGTCTGCGACGCATCATTCACGAGGTGCGTTCGCTGCGACCCATTGTAAAACGCCATCACGTCGACCTGCTGCGCTTTCACTCCGTGCATGCCGGCGCGGCGACCGCGGTCATGCTTCGCGCCGCCGGCATTCGCGTGCCCCTGCTTTTTCAGCACCACTACCTCGAAGAGCCCACGAAGAAATACCTGGTGCGTCTGAAGCGCCTGGCCAAGCTGGGCGCGCAGTTCGTGTGCCCAAGCCAATCTGCAAGTAACGAGCTGGTGGCCGCGGGAGTACCCTTGACTCAAACCTCGGTTATTCCCAGCATGCTCTTCAACTGGCAGCCCGAGTACGCCAATATCGCTCTGTCGCCCAACAGCGCGCCCGACTATGACCTCGTTTACGTCGGAGCGCTCACGGCCAGAAAACGCCCGGAGTTCCTGCTCAACGTGGCGGCCGAGCTCCAGAAGCGCACCAGCCGACGTCGCATCGAGGTGGCTATCGTGGGGCAAGGCGACCTTCTCGAGGAACTCCAAAAAAAAGCCGCCGCCGCGGGGCTATTGGTGGACTTTTTCACAAGCTGCAGCGAGAAAATGAAATGGGACATCCTGCGCCGATCGCGTATTTTTTTCACGGCCTCCGAGCACGAAGGTTTTGGCTACGCCCCACTTGAAGCGGCCTTGGGCGGATTGTGGG
>JACQAW010000188.1 GCA_016194725.1 Deltaproteobacteria bacterium | reverse complement strand
TTTTTCTGGCGGTTGATGATGACGGCGTGGTCAGGCTCGATGGCGCGAATGGTTTCACTCCAAACGATGGCAGGCTTCTGGCGCGATTTTTCGTCGAGCTCCAAAGCCGCTAAAACCGCGCGGCCCGACTCGAGTACCGCGCCTTGATCGGCAGCGTGAACTTCAAGAGAACCGAAAGAACGTTCCACGACCTGAATGCCCAGGCGAACATCAGTCGCCTTGAGCGCAATGTCGGTGACTCGGTGAATGGCCATACCGGGTGCGATTTCAACGAACAGCGACGCATCGCCAGGAATGGGCAAAAAGCCCTGCGCGGTCGTGCCCATGAACTCAGCCAACTGCGGTTGTAAGCTATCCATGAAAATATAAGTGCGAAGCTTTACCATCGAACACCCCTTAAAACTGAATTCCCCGTTGTGTTTGCGGTAATAGCGACTACGCCGCCCAATGTCAATCCCTGAGTGATTCAGTTGCAAGACTAGTATTTAGTAGTATTACCTGGATTCGCTTGAACCGGGTGCGCGTGCGAGCTAGATCGATGGGAATGTCCAAAATCCTCCTATATCTGCGCGTGGGCCTCACAGGTGCCTGGTTTTTCTTCGGCACCTTTTTGTCCATCTGCGTGCTGATCGTGCGCTGGAAAGACCCAAGCGTTGGCGCCATTTTGGGCCGAATCGTGTCTTTGGGCGGAAGCTGGTTCATGGGATTCCGAGTGCGCATCGAAAACCAAAAGGCGCTCTACCTGCACCAGCCCTGCGTTTACGTAGGCAATCACCAGAGCAACATGGACATCATTACGATGGGCCAGCTCTACCCCTACCGCACCGTCGTGATTGGCAAAAAAGAGCTCAAATGGATGCCCCTATTTGGCCTGTTCTTCATTGGTACAGGCATGATCATGATCGACCGCCAAAACCGCCGCAACTCGGTAGCCGGCCTGGAAGTGGCCCGCAAAGCCATGGTCGAGGACCGCAAATCGATCTGGATCTTCGTCGAAGGCACCCGCAACCGAGGCCGGGTGGCACTTTTGCCCTTCAAAAAGGGGGCTTTTCACCTGGCCATCGCAGGGCAAGTGCCCATCGTACCGTTCGTGCACCAGTACCTGCCGACGTATTTCGATGTGCCGCAAGGGGTGGTTTGCCGCGACGGCCGCGAGGTGCTGATTCGGGTGCTTGACCCGATACCCACCGTAGGAATGACCGCAGACGATATTCCACGGCTCATGGCCCAGGTTCGGGCGGCGATGATTCAGGCCATTAAAAGCCCAGATTTGAAATTTCCCCCCGCGCTGGTGGCGGCTCTTGAGGGGCCGGCTGCGGTGGCTGTTAACCGGCTGGTCGGGGGTTCGAATCCCTCCTCCTGAGCCAATTGAAACTAGACCCCGCAGGATTCGTAATGATCCTGCGGGGTTTTTAATTTCTGCTTGGCGAAATTCGCTGGTTTGGGCCGTATTGGGCCGTGTGATTATTTCCGCCAGACGGACACGAGCTTCTCATCCATCTTTCTCTGGGTTTCGGCGACCTGCTGATCTCTCACTTTCGCGTACCGGGTCGTTGATCGAAGGTCACGCTGCCCGGCCAATTTCTGGACGGTCAGCAAGTCCTTACAGGATTCATACGCTTCGGTCAGAGCAGCATGCCGAAGAATGTGGGTCGCCCGAAAGGGCAGGCCCGCCGCCTTCAACGCATCGGTGTATCGCTTCTCGATTTGTCGATAAGTGATAATCTTACCGTCGAGCTGGAACAATAACCCCGAACGAATGCCGGATCGCATGACCCATTCCTTGAAGATCTGCAAAGCCAGCTCGGGGATCGGCGTCAGCACCTTTCCCCCGTTGGTCTTTGCACCCGGCATGATGCGGTTCTCAAAGCCGCGCGCCCGAAGCCACTGCACTTTCTTATTCACCTGCACCACGTTGCGGGCCAGGTCGAAATCCTCATAAGAAAGCGCGGCGGCCTCTTGTACGCGGCTGTAGACGCCATACTGCATGAGAGCGAGGTAGTAGATCGCTTCCCATTTGGTTCCCCAGCAGATTTTACGAAGAGAAGCAATAAACGCCTTCAGCTGGTCCACGGTCAGGTCTTTCTTGATCGTGGGTTTATTCTTCACCTTCAGCATTTCCTGGTGGTCCTTGATGAAAGGGAGCCGGTAGTTCCGGTTGAATCTCGAACTATAGAAATTCAAGATCACCCGAAGCACGCTGAACTCGTGGTCGTAACTGCAACGCGTGGAATGGCAGGCGTTCAAATACTCCGGCCTTTTCACGTGAGCAATCCACTTGTCGATCTGCGTTGGCTCGATCTCATCAACAGCCATGTTCATGAGAAATGCGAAATGCTTGAGATAGGATGTGTACCGTATCTGAGTGGAGAGGTCTTTGTTCGGGAGCCAGTCCTTTTTCCAGTGCTCAACCAACTCGCCAAAGGTCATTCGACTGGTCGGCCTAATGGTTTTTGCCAGCTCCTTTTCTACGGAAGTGCCATTGCGAAAAGCTTTCGCCTCGGCAATGGTTTCAAAGAACCGCTTCACTTCCTTGAGGCCGCCACCAATCCTCTTGATGTAACGCCTCGCCCTGAACTTCTTACCTCTTGAGGGCTCCACCCACCTCCCGGTCTTCTCATCAAGGTTCTGCACCTTGAAAATTCCCGGAAATGGGGTGGCAACGAATCGTCTGTTTTTCATGTCATTTCTCGTTTCTCGATCCACCGATTTAAAGAGCCGACACGGAATCGGACGCCACGGCTGCCGATCAGCACGCAGGCAATCTGCCCAAGTGCTTTCAGACGCCGTAGGTACGATTCAGACACACTCAGATACCTCGCAGCTTCACTGTAGCTTAAAAGTTGATTTTCAAAGATCGGCGCCTGGACTGGACCTGACACGGGTTTCAATCCGTCGTCCATATTCCAAACCTTTCAAATGGTGGCGGCAGCCGGGAAGGGCTACCGCCGCTTTAACTTGTACTGCCCAAGCCTTCTGATGATCGCCTTCGCTTCCCCAACCGGCAGATCATTCAATAAACAGAGTAGTCGTCTTGCAAGCTCGCTGGGCTTTCGCCGTCCCGTTTCCCAACGTGAAATCGCGTTTCGTCCCGAAAGGCCGAACGCGTCGGAGAGTTCCTCCTGACTCACTTGGAGCTTGTCCCGTAGCTTGATAACCTCCTTGGCAGACATGCTCTATTGTATGCCATAGGTATACAGCACCGTCAAGGTCCTTCGGGCACCTCGCTGAGCTTGAGTTGCCGTGCCTTGGGCTTTTCGACCCGTGTTCCCTTCGTGATCGGAGAAAGAAGAGCGCCAAGATCAACATTGGGCTGACCCTCTTTTCTGGCCTTCTTCGCCTCGCGCAGCACGGATTCCAGATACGCCACTTGATCGAAATGATCCTGCCTGATCCGCTCCATGCAATCCAGGAAGCAGTGTTTCTCGAAATACAAAATTGCCCACGAAACCATTTCGTGCTTCGTTACTCTGCCTCCTGAAAACCCGTCATTCACGGCCTGCACCATCCGATCCGCTGCTTGTTCCGTCTCCGTCGTTCCCGTAAACTTTGCTATCTTCGTCTCCATCTTCAATTTTCCTTTTTTTCTCTATTTCTTTATCCCCTGTCCCCAACCCCACTACTCACTCACCACCACCTTCCATTCCTGCCACCACCACCCCTCATTTTCTCCGAACCCCCCACTCCTGAGCCCTCTCTCACAACATCGTTGGGGGGGAGGGCTCAGGAGTGGATCAGGGGTGAGCTGCCTTCAAATGAGGGGTGGTGGTGGCAGGAATTTCAACGACTTATCACTCGTTCGTGCGATCGGGTTTCGGGAACAAGGTGACATATCCATATGTCACCCTGGTTTGAGCTTTCATGCCGCGAGCTGAGCGAGCGTGAATGCCGCTCCCTCTCCTCGGAAACTCGCGTGCCCCTTGTTTGTCAGAACATCGGATAGCAGCGCAAAGTAGAATCCGTTGTCGCGTTTTGCGAATTTAACGATCGGATCATTCGCACGAACCCAGGCCAGCTCGGCCACCAGGCGCTCCAGCGTATTCGCATCGGCAACGACCAGGAACACCATATCGAAATCGTTACTCTTCGAAAGTTGCCGCAAGATTCGCCGATAATACGCCTTGGCCTTTGGCGCAATTTCAAGCTCCAAGGCGACGCGAAGGCGTCGCTGTTTCGTCTGTACGGTAAACAGTGCGTCGGGAACCTTGTAGCCGTCCCGCTTTCGTTCCTTATAGCCATGACTGAGCGCAAGCCGTTGACGGACTTGATGCTCGGGCCAGTATTCGACAATGCCCGAGAACTGTCGGAAGACCGCAGCAAGGCCGACGAGATAGTTGTCATGGTTGAATGTCGTTCGATAACTCGCCCGATATTCGGACGGCTCTGCACTCTCGCATCCAAAAGATCTCAAAAGATTCAGCCCCTTCTTGGTCAGGCGATACCCCAGCCTTTTGCCAGAATCGCCGACCAGATGCTCGATGAGTCCCATCTTCCTCAAGATTGAAAGCCGGCGGTAATAGATGCAATTCACTTTTCCATCCCAGAACTGTTCCCTGATCCATTGAGCCGACGAGAATCCGTGCTCGCCGATTTGTCTCAGAATCGCCCTGTCACGGTCCATCAACTGCCAGCGCCGTTTCTCCTTTATTTGCTCCATCGTGCGGGTTCCACGATCACATATTCGAAATGCGCGGGCACGTAGACGTTGCCCCGGACCTGCTCATCGACAAATCGGGACTCGACTCGTGGTGGGAGAAGGACGGGTGCGCCCGTCGGAGCCGACGAGGCCGTGCTCGGCTTCTCAGAATCCTTCTTGCCCTTCTCATAGGACGCCTTTTCGCGATCCATGACCTCCTCGTGCGCAAGGTAGGCCGCCCCCGCGCCCACGAGGCTTCCGGCTGCGGCACCAATGAACACGTTTCGGATTCGTCCTTCACCTTTCGGACCCGGATCAACCATCGCGCCGATACCCGCACCGAGGCCCGCCCCAGCTCCAGCCCCCAGGAGCGTAGAGCGTCCGCTCGTTGCGCAGCCAGGTGCTAAGGCCAGAATAGCAATCGCAGCTGCGACATTACGCATTCGTTTCATTTTTCTTTCCCTCCGTTGTTTTGAGATCACCCGTAGCAACTCGGCCCTGTCCGGAAGAGGTTTTCGATTTCTTTGGGTACTTGTTGCTCAGATCGGCAATCGGTTCTTTGAGAACGCGTGGCAAGCGAAGCGGCGCGATGTCCTCGCGTTTTTTGAAACGGAGCTTGACGACTTTAACGCCCTTGAAATGCGGAATCGACACGATACCCTCGCCGGTTTCAAGAGCGCGAATCTGGTTCGGATGAAAACGGAACTCCTCGACTTCACGCACCGAACCATCGCCTGTCCGATCGTGTCCGAGCATTCCCCTCGTTTGTCTTTCGGTCACCTTCTCTGAGGTCTGCGTACCGAAGCTCTTGGAGAAATACTCAC
>JACQAW010000187.1 GCA_016194725.1 Deltaproteobacteria bacterium | reverse complement strand
GTGACCTGTGACCTGTGACCTGTGACCTGTGACCGTACCGGAGCCGGGTCCCGTTCTTTCCCACGGCCAGCCACCATAGCAAGGCTCAGACCACCTCAGCTGGACGAGTCGATGTACGTGTACTCGTTAAGCCTCTGCTCATAATCATTGAGCAAATCAACGCCTTCGCGCGGTTTCAGGGCACCCGATTTGACCTGGGCATCGATGGAGAGTTTCACCATCTTGGCAAGCTCGGCCGGGCTGTACTGGATCGTCGAAAGAATTCCGCCTACCGTGTGGCCGGTGATCGTTTCTTCGATGTAATAGCCGCCCGGCTCTTCGGCATCTTCGAATACGTGAACTTCGTTCACGCGGCCGAAAAGATTGTGCACGTCGCCCATGATGTCCTGGTAGGCGCCCATGAGGAACATTCCCAGGTAATAAGGCTGGCCGTTCAGGGTGTGCAGCGGCAGGGTGTCTTTCACGTCTTTAAGATCGATGAACTTGTCCACCTTGCCGTCCGAGTCGCAGGTAATGTCGACCAGAGTCGAGTGCCGCGAGGGCTCTTCATTCAGGCGGTGCAACGGCGCGATCGGAAACAGATGCTGAATCGCCCAATGGTCGGGCGCACTTTGGAAAACTGAAAAGTTACACAGGTACTGGTCGGACAGGTGTTTCACCATATTGCCCAGGTCTTCGGGCACGTACTTGGCGCCAGCCGTCAGCTTGGCCACGCTAAGGCAGGTTTTCCAAAAAAGATTTTCTACTTTCGCCTTGTCCTCGAGATCGAGAAAGCCCAGCTTGAACATGCTGAAGGCTTCTTCCTTGCGCTGAAGGGCGTCGTGATAGGTCTCAAGCAGGTTTTTCGGGCTGACGTTGGAAAGCACTTCACGCATCTCGCGCACGACGTCGTTCTCATCCGCCGACTCTTCGAGCTGGTACGGTGTCGCTCCGACCTCGATGCTGCCGAAAACGTTGATTATGAGCATCGAATGGTGGGCCACGAGCGCACGGCCCGATTCGCTCACGATATTAGGCTCGGGCACCTCTTCGGCGGCGCAGACTTCCTGAATGGTATAGACGATGTCGCTTACGTACTCTTGAAGACTGTAATTGATAGAGCTGTTGAAAGACGTTCGGCTGCCGTCATAGTCGACGCCCAGGCCGCCGCCGACATCCATATATTCGATGTCGACGCCCATTTTGCGCAGCTTGCAGTACACCCGGCTGCCTTCTTTGGCGGCATCCTTGATGGTTCGAATGTCGGTGATCTGCGAGCCGATGTGAAAATGCACCAGCTTCACGCAGTCCACCATGCCTTCGTCTTTGAGGGTCTTGATGGCTTGCAGGATCTCAGGGGTGGTAAGGCCGAATTTCGCGAAGTCCCCCCCGCTGGATTCCCACTTGCCGCTGCCACGCGTCTGCAGCTTGCTGCGGATGCCGATAAGCGGGCGGACGCCGATTTCCTTGGCCACTTTGAGCATCTGAGTCAGCTCGCTGAGCTTTTCAACGATGATGATGACTTTTTTGCCAAGCTTCAGGCCCTGAAGCGCGGTCTTGATGACGGAATAATCTTTATAGCCATTGCACAGGATGAGTGAATCGGGATTGGTGTTCATCGCAATGCTGGCCAGAAGCTCGGCTTTGCTGCCCGCTTCAAGCCCATGCTGATACGGCATGCCGGCATCGAGAATTTCCTCGACCACTTCGCGAAGCTGATTCACCTTGATGGGGTAAACGCCCTGATAGCGGCCCTTGTAGCCGTTTTCCTCGATGGCCTTCTTGAAAGCCTCGTTCAAGGTAACCACGCGGTGGCGCAAGATGTCCTGAAAGCGGACCAGCGCTGGCAGCTTGATGCCGCGGCTGACGATATCGTCGATGACCACTTTCATGTCGATGGCAGGCCCCGACGACTGCTTGGGGTGGACGGTCAGGTTGCCCTTGGTATTGATTCCGAAGTAATGAAGGCCCCAGTTTTCGATATTGTACGTTTTAAGGGAGTCTTCGATACTCCAAACCTTCATGTTCAATTTCGGTTCTCCTGCTTACGCCTTAGCACGCTTAGAATTTGGGTTCAAACGTATAGATGTGTTTGATGTTGATGTGCTGGTAGCGCATGTGCTTGAGCTTCATGGCGGCGAGCTGCAAAATCAGCTTCGTCTGCCGGGAGCGGTCCTGGTAGCGGACCTTCTTGATCTCGCCCATGATGAACTTTTCCATCTCGACCGGGTGAAAACAGAAGCCCTTCGAGAACTCGAAAACGCCTTTGAAGGGAATCAGGCGAGCTTCAAAAATATCGCCGCTCACGAACCCCATGTTGATCTCGGTGTCTTTGACCTCGTGGTTCTTCTTCGAAAACAGGTCTTTGAGGTAAATGGTGCCGCCGCTGATCTTGCGCAGGTAGAAGATGCTGTGAATCGTGTTGCAGAAGTCTTTGTAGATATTCAGCTCCTCCGAGCTGAAGAGGTCCTTGTTCTTGCGAAAGTAGTACTTGATGGGCGGTAAATCTATGGACGGCAGCTCGCGATCGAACGCGTACCAGTCCATGAAAGTACACATTCTGTTCTCGAACTCGTTATCGTCTTCATAAACGACGCCCGCGCGTTCGAAGTATTCCTGTTTGGCCTGGAATACCTCTTTATAGTACTCGCCTGTGGTAAACGTCTCGACGACCGGGTCCAGATACTTTTGGTACATTGCGCGGGGTTCTCCGCCTCAAAGTATAAAGCAGATTTTTCACAGACGCGATACGAATTGGTCGAACAGGTAGCTGGAGTCGTGCGGGCCGGGAGCCGACTCGGGATGATACTGTACCGAAAAGGCATTCCTGGCGGTGCACTCCAGGCCCTCGCACGTACCATCGTTGAGATTCCGGTGCGACACGGTCACGCCGGAAGGAAGACTATCCGGGTCAACCGCGAATCCGTGGTTATGCGAAGATATTTCGACGTTCTTAGCCTGAACATTGAGTACCGGCTGATTCACGCCGCGATGACCGAATTTCATCTTGAAAGTTTTTCCGCCAAGCGCCAATCCCAGGATTTGATGGCCCATGCATACGCCGAAGAGCGGCTTTTTCCCCAAAAGTTGCTTTACCGTGGCAATCGCGTAGGTCGCCTCGGCCGGGTCGCCGGGGCCATTTGACAAAAAAACGCCGTCGGGCTGGTACGCCATGACCTCGTCGTAGGTCGACGTGGCAGGCACCACCACAACCTTGGTCCCTCGGTCGGCAAG
>JACQAW010000186.1 GCA_016194725.1 Deltaproteobacteria bacterium | reverse complement strand
TGGTTGACCCTGACAATGAAATTGATGAGCGCCTGTCGCCGATCAAGTCAACCGCCGCTGCCGCGAAAATGTTCAAGCGAAACTATCGGCTGCTGCATGACTGGGGCCTGGCCATCATAGCTTATAACCACGGGCCCAAGAATCTGGTTCCCTTGCGTGATCAGTATGGTGGAAAAAATATAGCCAAACTGCTCCAGAAAACCGCGCATACTCCCCTGGGCTATGCCAGCCGCAGCTATTACTCGGAGTTTTTAGCGCTCTTGCATGCCGAACGGTACCGTGACGAGATCTACGGCCTGCCTACTCATGTTCATCCCGACGCCATCAGCATCGTAAAGATTAAAAAGCCCGCAAGTGTTTTCGAAATTGCCGCGCTTTATAATATTTCCATTCACGAGCTGAAGATGTTTAATCCCGATATTTTCAATTTGCGCCGCAAGCTGCCCGCAGGCACGAGAGTGGTTTTGCCTCGCAAGCATGGCGAAAGCATCGTGGTTGCCCCGCAGCTGGATCCGTCGCATCCCGGTCCAACCGGAACCGGCGACCCCAGCGGCCGCGGCATCGCGTCCGAAGAAGAGTTCATCGAGTATATCAAGTAACCGTATTTCTGCTATTGGACGTAGACATTTACGGTGCTGGCTGAGATATAGACTGGCCAGAACGAAAGCGTGCGATTGTCCGCGCTGAATGCCTGCATATAAGATATGCCCTCGGGGGCATCGAGGATCGCGAAGTTCCCGCTCTTTGCGGTTCGATTTCTGGAAGGATTTAAAACGCCGTCGAGATCGAAGTAAAAGTCCTTTCCGCGACCCGCGCTATCAGGGTTCATTTCTTCGGGCCCCCAGAGCTGCATCTTCACCGAGTCCCGATAACCAACGTGGCCGATTACGATTCCTGCCGTACCCGTCAGCTGTACTGCCGCTTCGGTTGCGGTGCTGTCGACAGATGCCGCTGAAAAACCGTAATAGTCGGACGAGGCCTCTTGCCGGGCGCACGCGTAATCGACGCGATTGCGGTAAAAGCCACTCTTGTCCACCTGAAGATAGTTCAACGTCGCGCAGTCAACAAAGAGCGGCCCGAGTACAAATTGTCCTCGGGCATTGGTCGTTGCTGTTTTCTGGCTCCCGAGGAGCTGCACAATTGCTCCCGCAATCGGTGCATTTACGGAATTGGCATTAAACAACCGTCCGCGAATGTATTTCTGTTCTCCCAAGCTGAATTTACGAACAAGACCTTCGTGCTGCCCAACCTGGACAAGAGACATGGTAGGTACCCGGCGGAACGTTCAAGGCCATGAACTGCCCTCGCTCCGAGGTGGCAGTCAGAGTACGTGAAGGTGCCCCGTTGGAGTCGGCGTATAATGGTTTCAAAAACGATGACCCGTTGATGTCGACCGTAAACCCTTCCAGCGATTCGCCGGTAACCGAGACCAGCTGTCCAAATATATATCCGCCAGCCGCTCCGCGCGACTCGCCCGCAGCAACCGCCGTCAGACTAACGGAGTTTTCTGAGACTAGTTCAATGTCCGCTCTGGAGGTTGGCTTGAGCTCCAACTGACGCTTCAGGAATCCATCCTTAGTAATGACCACGGGAAGCACGCCGTTGACTTTCACACCCGCAAAACTGAATCCGCCCTTTTCATCAGTTGTCCCGCGCAGGGTAGTGCCCAGCACCTGAACCAGCGCCCCGGATACAGGAGTGGCCCCGCCCGTAAATGCTTCGAGCACACGACCCGAGAAAGGTGCCGCGGGCTCTACAGGCAGATCGGTAGCAAGCGCCAGAAGGCCGTGCTGGTCTATGGGTGCCGGTGGTGCAGCTGGAGCTGGAACAACTGGCTGAGTATTCGCAGCTATTGGCGCCTGGCTATTCACGCCTTCTCCGAAGAGATCGACGCCTTTGCGAGATGGATTTTGAGTCAAAGTCACCGAGCCGCCTTGATTGGTACTCACCATATGAGCAGGTTTGGCAGGGCCTTCTTGAGTAGGCACTTTGTCCTGAGTTCTCATGTAGGTTCTAACATCAATTGGGCTAACCAAAGTCCCAGCGACTTGAGTAGTCACCTTCGTGGCATCGGTCGCACCCGAGGAGTCGTTTCCGACGGCTGGAGTTTGAATAGTCATTGATTCGCCTGCTGCTGCTCGCACGCTTGTCGCCTCACCAGGCGTGGGACCTATTTTGGCGAAATCCAGAAACCGTGTTGTCAGAACTGGTTCTGGCATCGTAAGAGGCTTGGACATGGTATGGGGTAGCGCTACATGCTGGCTATGGCGAATCGGGGCGCCCGCCACAGATGCCGCGGGCTTAACTCTGTTATTAAAATATGCGATCAACTCTGAGTATTCAAGAGGAGTTGCGACTTGCTCTTTATGAATGCCGCTGGGTGGAGCAGCGACTTCGATGGGCACAGGGACTTGAGTATCCACTTTCTTTGGTGCATCTGCTTTTGCCACACTATGGATATTTTTTTTCACCACGACTGCAATCATGGGTTCGGGGCGAAATAGCGCCGCAAGGTCTTGCCTGCCGGTCGAGAAATCTTCAGACTCGTCCTCGACTTCATTGGGAGCCGCGAGAGTGATGAGTGCCTTTGCGTGTACAATCGGCGTTTTCTTAACTGCAGACACAGCCACAGCCCGTTTCAACCGCGAGCGCCTATGTATGGTCGGCGCTGCAACAACTACCTCTGAAACCAATGGTGTGTCGTTCGTAAGCACAGGATTGGCCACGCCAAATGTTGCACTCAAGAGCTGAAGCTCCGTACCGATGTTGATGTCCACCCGCGACTCGAAAGCCGCTCTGTAGGCTGATATAGAGGATGCTAACAACGCCGAGACAGCAACTGCACTTGCGATTGCGCTTACAGAAAGTGCGAAACGTCGCGATGAAATACTACCAAGATGCGGACGCAGTCATTCCTCCGTGAATGTTCTGCTAAGAGTTTACTTGTCTTTTCGCCTGAGCGCAAAATACGTTTGTTGCCTGGGAAAAATAATCCAGGTGAACGCCACGTCAATGTGGCGGCAGCAAATATTCCGCTGCTTGTTGGCGAATCAGGGCACGCTGCAGCTTCCGCTGCCACTTTGCCATATTCGCGTCAAAGTCCTCCTTCGCATGGAGGCGTTCCTGCGCCTTAACTGCGGCGCGCCGCGCACGGTCAACGTCGATTTCCTGCGAAAGTTCAAGCGTTTCAGCCAAAATGATGACTCGATCATTATGAACTTCGACAAAGCCCGACGAAATCGCCGCAATCTCTTTTCGGCCGCCTTCGCGTTCAAAAATCAGAATTCCCGTGTCAACCGTGCTCAAAAGGCGTGCATGCCCAGGCAAGACCGGCATCGCACCTTGGGCGCCGGGAACGGGGACACTTTCCACCGGTATTGGCCCCACAACCCTGCGCTCTGGAGTCACAATGCTCAACGTCAACATCGCTTAGCTCAGTGTCTTCGCTTTTTCGATCGCTTCTTCAATGGTGCCGACGAGATAGAACGCCTGCTCTGGAAGATCGTCATGTTTGCCTTCGTAAATTTCCCGGAAGCCACGAATCGTGTCTTCGACCTTTACGAATTTTCCTTTAAGGCCGGTGAACGTCTCCGCAACCGTAAACGGCTGTGAAAGGAAGCGCTGAAGCTTACGTGCGCGAGTCACGACCAGCTTGTCTTCTTCCGAGAGCTCATCCATACCCAGGATCGCTATGATGTCTTGCAGATCTTTATAGCGCTGCAGGATTGACTGCACTCGACGAGCGACCCCGTAGTGCTCTTCACCCACCACACGGGGGTCCAGAATACGCGAGGTCGACGCAAGCGGATCCACAGCTGGATAGATTCCCAGCTCGGCGATCTGGCGCGAAAGGTTGGTCGTTGCATCCAGATGGGCGAACGTGGTTGCCGGCGCCGGATCGGTATAATCGTCGGCAGGAACGTAAACCGCTTGAATCGATGTAATCGAACCCTTATTGGTCGAGGTAATACGTTCCTGGAGTTCGCCCATTTCCGTGGCCAAAGTCGGCTGATAACCGACGGCGCTTGGAATACGGCCCAGAAGTGCGGACACTTCGGAACCTGCCTGAGTGAAACGGAACATGTTGTCTACGAACATCAGAACGTCCTGATTTTCCTCGTCGCGGAAATATTCGGCGATTGAAAGCGCCGAAAGCGCAACGCGGGCGCGAGCTCCTGGCGGTTCATTCATCTGGCCGTACACCAGCGACGTCTTGTTGATGACTCCAGACTCTTTCATTTCATGCCAAAGGTCGTTTCCTTCACGGGTGCGTTCACCGACGCCTGCGAACACCGAATAGCCGCCATGGTGAGTCGCAATGTTGTTGATGAGCTCCATGATAAGAACTGTTTTTCCGACGCCTGCGCCGCCGAACAGGCCGATCTTGCCGCCTCGTGCATAGGGTGCGAGAAGATCAACAACCTTGATGCCGGTATAAAACGGCTGGACCGTCACCGACTGGTCTTTGAAGTTCGGTGGTTGGCGGTGAATCGGGTAGGACTTCTTCGCATTTACAGGACCGCCTTCATCGACAGGCTCGCCGATAACGTTCAAGATGCGTCCCAGGGTTTCGCGACCGACTGGCACCATGATTTGCTGACCGGTGTCGGAAGCCTCAAGGCCACGAACCAAGCCATCTGTCGCGTCCATGGCTACACAACGCACGGTGTTTTCACCCAGGTGCTGAGCCACTTCGAGAGTCAGATTGCCCATCTTGTCGTTGAGCGTGGTGTTCGTCACCTTTAGCGCATTGAAAATGTTCGGAAGATTTCCGTTTTCAAACTCAACGTCGACAATAGGTCCGATGACTTGTTTAATTCGACCAATGTTAAAGTTCTGAGAGGTCGCTGACATATTCCTTCTCCTAGCCCTTTGCGGCTTCTGTTCCTGAAATAATTTCCAAAAGTTCCTTCGTAATGCCCGCCTGGCGGGTCTTATTATAAAGAAGCGTAATTTTGCGGATCATTTCGCCCGCGTTCTTCGTAGCGTTCTCCATGGCAGCCATTCGGGCGCCGTGCTCGCCGGCCAGTGATTCCAGCAGCATGCGGTGTACCTGAACCGCGAAGTGCTTTGGCAACAATGCATCCAGGATCTCCGGAGCCGACGGTTCATAAATCGTAATCGCTGCTTCGGCAGCTTGCGCGCCATCTTGCGCGCGAATTGGAAGAAGCGTTTCCACGGTTACTTTCTGTGAAATCGCCGACTTGAACTCGTTGTAAATGAATTTTATTTCGTCATATTCGCCGCTCAGATACAGGCCGACAAGCTCTTGCGACAACCCGGCGGACTTCGCAAAGGTCAAGCCCGTGAAAAAGCTGGAATAATATTTACCTGGTTTGCGCAGCTTGAAAAACTCATATCCCTTCTTGCCGATAAATGCGAAATCGACCTTGCCGTACTTTTCTGCCTCGGTTTTAAGCAGGCGTTGACCGGTCTTTATGATGCTTCCGTTGAATGCGCCGCAAAGACCACGGTCCGACGTCACCAGGACCATCAGAATATTTGGTTTTTCCGTTTGCTCGCGCGGCGCAAGCAGCGGGTGCGTCAGCTCTCTGCCTGCGTGGGCAACCCCCGAAATAACCGCATTCACTTCATGGGCATATGGCCTCAACGAAATGATGTTATCCTGGGCGCGACGCAGCTTTGCCGCCGAAACCATTTTCATGGCCTTGGTGATCTGTTGCGTGTTTTTGACGCTCTGAATGCGTTTGCGTAAGTCTTTGGCGCTAGCCATTGCTGCTTTCCCTGTTAGGCGCTAAAGGACGTTTCAAATTCTTTTAGCGCTTTTTCCAGCCTTGATTTCAGCTGGTCGTCGATTTTCCCGCTGGCGAGGATGTCCTTGAGAATGTCTGGATGTTTCGAATCCAGGTTTTGAAACAAGTCGTGCTCATAACGGGTCAGCTGGTCGACCGGAAACGCATCAAGAAAACCGTGCGTACCCGCGAAAATCATGACCACTTGGCGCTCGACGGGCATTGGCGTGTATTGACCTTGCTTAAGGATTTCGACAAGCCTTGCGCCGCGGTTGAGCTGCTTTTGCGTAGCCGCGTCCAAATCACTGCCAAACTGTGCAAATGCCGCCTTTTCGCGATATTGCGCCAATTCCAAACGTAGCGTTCCTGCCACCTGCCGCATCGCTTTGATCTGAGCAGCACCGCCGACGCGCGAAACCGACAGGCCGACGTTCACGGCAGGGCGAACACCGCTGTAAAACAAGTCGGCTTCAAGATAAATCTGACCGTCCGTAATGGAAATAACGTTAGTTGGAATATAGGCCGACACGTCACCAGCCTGGGTCTCAATGATTGGCAACGCGGTCAGCGAACCACCGCCCAACTTGTCATTGAGCTTGGCGGCGCGTTCCAGCAACCGAGAATGCAAATAGAAAACGTCGCCAGGGTACGCTTCGCGGCCAGGTGGGCGGCGGAGCAAGAGAGATAGCTGCCGATACGCTTGAGCCTGTTTGGTCAAATCGTCATAAACGATCAACGCGTGACGGCCGCTGTCGCGGAAGTATTCCGCCATCGTAACGCCCGTGTAAGGCGCTATGAACTGCAGCGGAGCCTGATCGCTTGCCGTGGAAACGATAACCGTGGTGTACTCCATTGCGCCCTGTGCGCGAAGCTTGTCCACAACCAGTGCAACCGTTGACTGTTTCTGGCCAATGGCGACGTAAAAGCAATAAACGCCTTTGCCTTTCTGATTGATGATCGTATCAATCGCGACCGCAGTTTTGCCCGTCTGGCGGTCGCCGATGATCAGCTCGCGCTGGCCGCGTCCGATTGGAATCATGGAATCGATTGCTTTGATACCGGTTTGCAGAGGTTGGCTTACAGATTGCCGCTCGACAATTCCCGGGGCTTTGATTTCAATTTTTCGGCTCTGCTTGCCTTTGATTTCGCCTTTGCCGTCCACGGGAATACCAAGGGCGTTGACTACGCGTCCCAGCAGCTCTTCACCAACTGGAACCTGCACGATTTTATTCGTGCGGCGAACCGTTGTGCCTTCTTTAATCAGGGTATCGTCGCCTAGAACAGCCACACCGACTGTTTCGGTTTCGAGATTCAGCACCATGCCGGAAACGTTGTTGCCAAAGTCGACAAGCTCGCCAGCCATAGCATTTTCGAGACCGTAAATTTTTGCCACACCGTCGCCGACGGATATGACTGTGCCCGTTTCAGCTACTTCGACTTTTTTCTCATAGTCGGCAAGCTGACGCTTGATGAGTTGAGTGATTTCTTCCGGACGGATTTTAATCATATCGACTGCCTTTCGAGAGTTTCTCGTAAACGACGTATAGTGGTCTTGAGACTTCCGTCAAAGGTAAGTCCCTGGACCTGCACCACAAGACCACCCAGAAGGCTCTTGTCGATGACGGGTTCCAAGACAACTTGCTTGTTAAATTTGCGCGCAAACGCTTGGGATATTTCGTTGGTTTCCGCTTCATTCAAGACATCAACGGTTGTCAGCGTGCCGCGCACCGTGTTTTTGCTTCGATCGACCAGACCGCGAAAAGCGTCGTGAATCTGTTCCAGGACTTGAAATCTGTTTTTGGCGATAAGGAGATTCACAAACTGCATGATGGATTTGCTCAGCTCGACCTTCTGCATAATCTCGAGCGCCAGTTTTTGACGACTTTCAACTGGAAACATAAATGCGGATACGGCCTGAACAAGCTGAGGC
>JACQAW010000185.1 GCA_016194725.1 Deltaproteobacteria bacterium | reverse complement strand
TGGCACGACGAAGCCAGCGCGCTGTACTATGCGCTGAACTATGAAACGTTGACCAGCTGGTTTGGAATCTGGCTTCGGAGCTACCCCGCTTTGCTCAAAATGATCACGCGTTCGGTGGTGCCGTTCGAGCTCTCCATGCCGGTATTGCTGCTGCTGCCCTTCGGATTCCCGTATTTTCGTCTTGCCGCACTGGCCTTGGCGGTGCTTTTTCATCTGGGAATCATGCTGTGCCTCAGGCTTTACTATTTTCCGCACGTCTGCCTGGTGGCGCTGATTCCGTTCGTGCCTTGTTTGGTCTGGAACCGCGTCTGGCCCTCTGGCAGCAGCCAGGACCAGCACGAACGCCTTTGCGGGCCTTCGGTGGCGGCGGCGGCAACCCTGCTAGGCATTGTGGTGGCCTGGAACGTCAGCACTCTGGGCCAGGGGCCCGCGGCACTGCCGAAGTGGCTGCAAAAAGCGGTTTATGCCGTCAGATTGGATCAAGACTGGGGCTTTTACTCGCCCTATCCTTACAAGGACGACGGCTGGTACGTCATTCCCGCGGTGCTTGGCAACGGCAACATCGTCGATCTTTTCGGCGACAACGGCCACGCCTTGACCTGGACGCGGCCGGCTTCACTGGCCGGGCAGTACCCTAATCAGCACTGGGCCGCGTTTCACATCCTGATGCGCGAGCGCGGAAACGAGTTCAACTACCTGAACTACAGCCGCTACCTTTGCCGGCAGCAAAAAACAATGTCGCTCAAGCTCGTCTATATGCTCAAGCTCACCTTGCCCGACGGCCCAGCCACCGCGCGCCCCATCGAGCTTTACTCGCACAGCTGCTTGTAGTCAGTAGCTCGTGTTCTTGATCACCACGAAATCTTCGTTTCTGAAATAGCCGCTGCTCAGCAAATCCCTGGCCCGCGGGCGCCGCGCGGCCAGGTTGCGATCGATGAACTCCAGAACGCCGAGCGGCCCGCGCTCGCTGGTAAAGTCGCTGCCAGTGTAGATGACATCCATCGTGCCCGTGGCGCCGGATTTCTTTCTAAGCTCAAGCAAATCCTTCCCAAAATAAGCGTAGCTGAAACAGGACAGGTAGCCCACCAGCTGATAGGGCGGCCCCTTGAGGCGGCGACTCGTCTCATTTGCGTTCAGCTGCAACGCGCCCGCCAGGCTTTCAACGCTGGTATTGGCACCCAGCCCGGAATGGCCGTTGTACAAAACAATATCATCGAGCGCGAGCGCATCGGCCAGCACCGGCCAGTGCGCGGGTTCCGCGCCCGAAAGCAGGTCCGTGGGCCCGAAAAACACGCGAAGTTCCAGCGCGGTCCCGCTCTGCTTCAACCTTGCGCTCAAGTGCAGCAAAAAACCGCCTGCCATCGCTTCGGCCTTATAGTCAGAGACCACCAGAATCATCGACAGGTGCCGCAGAAACGCGGTCAGGTAAAGACTGCCCCTATCGTGCTCGGCGCCGCCCGCAAGCTCTTCGGTGTAACCGGCGGTCTTCATGAAGCTGGCGAGCTTTGAATCGAAAGGCAGTGGCCCGGGTGAAAACGCTTTCACGAAATCCTGATACGGAAACACTTTCGATTTCGGATCAAGCACTCCCCAAAGCACGGTAACCTTCAGCGGCCGCGACCGGGGCAGCCGGTCCAGCGCAAGGGCGCCCTGGTTTGGGTCCTGCCTGCGCAACACTGAAAGTTTCGCGCGAACATCGCGGTAATCCCGCCCCGACTTCAACAGGCGAGCGCACCGAAACTCGCGACGCTCGTCATCGGTACCCGTTTTGCGCGGGTCCCACACATACCAGAGGTAATAAGGATGAGGCAGATCGGCTATCTCGGCGTCGGCGCAGGGATTGACTACGAAAAAAGATTTTCGCCAGCGAATCGGGCGGCGGTCCTGCGGCCGCACGTTCCAGTAGAAAAGAAACGGGTCGCTCGGAATGGGAATCGTTATCGTCCCGGGCACCTTACGGCCTTGGGGCATGCAAGCGATGGCAACCACCGAAGCACGGTAATGGATCTGAAGTCCCGGGTCCGACTTTTTCGTGCGTCCGGCCTTCAGTGCCGCCGCCATATAGGGCTGATCAATCCGAACATCGGGGTGCTGGACCGCGCCCAGTTCGAGCTCGAACGGATATTTCACCTCACGCTGCCTGAGTGACGAAACCCTGAGAGTGTCATCGCTCACCACCAGCCGCAGCTGGCCGGCACCCTGGCGGCTGTAAAAATAACCAGCAAGAAATTTCGCCTGCTGTCTGATGGCGTTCTGAACCTGAGCCGCGAGGGGCTGGCCCGCAGCGAGAAATTTTTTGTTCAGCACGACCTGCCCGTCGAACTCAACCCGGTATTCGCCCGACTGCCCGTCGCAGCCCACGAAGGTCAGCGCATCAAAGGCCTGTGCCAAGGAACTTGCCAGAAGCAGCGGCAGCAGGGCAACGATCGAAAGTAGCTTCCAGGGCCAGGTTGGGCGCATGAACTTCATTGAACCGCGCTTCGGCAATTCCCGCAACCGGTAACATCCCAGCCCACCTCACCATCCGGGCAGAACACCAACTATCCAGGCAAAACAGCTGAATCCAGGCCTTTTTGCGCCTGCCGTCGCTCCCTGGCACCTGCCAAAGCCTTGAACAGCCGCGGGGCTCAAAGCCGCGAGAGGCCGAAATAAACACGCCTGAAATCAAGCGAATCCCGTCAGACGAATTCCGGCACGGAACTTGAAATATCCCCGGCTACGGAGTGTTTGATGAAATTGAAGCGACTCATTGTTGGAATAATCGCCCTGACCGCCTGCAGTGCCGGCGCCGCCGAGGACTTGCTGGTTACGGCAAAAACGCCCGATGGCAGCATCAGCAAAGCCATCTATATCCGCACCGACGCCAATGGCGATCTCGCGGGACTTAGAATCGGCAATTCAAACTTCGACGCCAGGCAAATTCGCAAAGGCGTCGACCTTAAAGTGAAGGGCCATGCGGGAATACTGATGTTATATGCCAACAAGGTCAATCTGAAGTCCGGTGGGCAGCTTCGCCTGACTTACGATACCGACAAGCTAAACCCGTTTGCCGATACCAAGGAACTGCTTATCGATATCCATCGGGGCGACGACGGCAAATGGCATCTTTTCGAGGGCGGGAAGACCATCACCACGCTGGCCGTACAGCCGGCCGCGCGAGGCATCAGCTCCATAAAGCCGGTGGCTCTGCTCATGAACGCCCCGAGCAACGGCGCCAATGAAAAAGTAGTCGAAGAGTACGCGGCAAAAAAAGTGGATGCAGAGGCGGACGGCCCCCAGGCCGAGGCGACCGGAAAAATTTCGACCAGCGAAGCGATCTGATCGCGGTCCTGAACCCTATTTCTTGCCAGACTGCTTGAGCATGTCCTTCAAGCCCGCGAAGGGGTTATTGAAGGCCTCTTTAGGTTTGATCTGAGGCTTGTTTTGCGTGCGGCTCTGTTGCGCCGCCACACGAGCGCCCCCCGCAGTGACGGGCGTGACGTTCGGGGGCGGACCACTGGGCTCGCGCCGGGGCTGCGGCGGCCGCGGCTTGTTCTCACGCGCGTGGTTCGCGCGTGGCTCGCGCGCCTCGCGAGGCGCCCTGCCCTCGGACCGCGATTCAGAGGTGCGGGCTTCGCGGGCGTTTCCCTTCATCGAAAGGGCGATCTGATTTTTTTCCTTCAGCACTTCCAGCACGCGCACCTGTACGCGGTCGCCCGGGTTCACCACCTCGCGCGGGTCCTTGACGTACTTGTCGCTCAGCTGCGAAATATGCACCAGGCCGTCCTGGTGCACGCCGATGTCGACGAAAGCGCCAAAGTTGGTCACGTTGGTTACGATGCCCGGGCACATCATGCCTTCGACAAGGTCTTTCACCTCGTGAATGTCGTCTCGGTATTGAAACGCCACGAACTCCTCACGCGGATCGCGGCCCGGCTTTTCGAGCTCTTTGACGATGTCGTCAAAGGTAAACGCGCCGACTTCAGCGCGCAATTCCTTTGCCGCGCGCACCAGCGCCACGCCGCTGCCCACCAGATCCTTGACGCCTTTGCCAAGCTTCGTGGCCAGGCCCTCAAGCACCGAATATTGCTCGGGGTGCACGCCCGTGTTGTCGAGCGGATTTTCAGAATCGGGAATGCGCAAAAAGCCAGCCGACTGCTCAAAGCTTTTCTGGGCGAAGCGCGGAACCTTCAAAAGCTCCATGCGCGATTTGAACAAGCCTTTGCTGCCACGATATTCCACGATGGCTTTGGCCAAGCCCGGCCCGATTCCCGAAACATGCGATAGCAGGTGATAAGAGGCCGTATTGAGGTTTACCCCCACGCCGTTCACGCAGGAGTCGACGACCAGGTCGAGGCTCTTCTTTAAGGCGTGCGGGCTTACGTCGTGCTGGTACTGGCCCACGCCGATGCTCTTGGGGTCGATCTTCACCAGCTCCGACAGTGGGTCTTGAAGTCTGCGCGCAATTGAGATCGCGCCGCGCACGGTGACGTCCAGCTCGGGGAACTCCTCGCGCGCCACGTCGCTTGCGCTGTACACGCTGGCGCCCGATTCGTTGACCATCACGACGGGCACGCTCATACCCAGCTCTTTCACCGCGGCTCGCACGAAACTTTCGGTCTCGCGGCCGGCCGTACAGTTGCCAATCGCGATCGCGCGAATGCTTGCGTTCTTGAGCACCTCGCCCAGCAGCGTTTTCGCATTGGTTTTTTCACGCTCGCCTTGCAAGTGCATTACGGTGTGCGCGATGAATTTGCCGGAATCATCAACCGCGGCGACCTTGCAACCCGTGCGAATACCAGGGTCAACGCCCAGCACGGCTTTGGGGCCAAATGGGCTGGCCAGCAAAAGCTTGCGCACGTTTTCAGCGAATACTTTTATCGCGGCCAGGTCGGCCACGTCCTTGAGCGCCTTGTGCACCTCGGCGTCAATGCTGGTCAGCACATGCGCCTTGAAGGCCAGCCGCGCGGCCTTGAGCAATACCGCGGCACCAGGCGAGTCCTGCACGGTGCACGCCTCCGCCTCGAACCGTTTCAGCAGATCCGCTTCAAACGCCGCATCGGCGCCGCCAATGGAAAGCTTGAGCTCGCCTTCCATCCATCCGCGACGAATCGCCAGATAGCGATGCGAGTTGGTGGGCTCGAGCAAGGATTGCACGGGCTCGACATATTCGAAATAGCGGTCAAACTTGCTGTTGGGCTGAACTTTCTCGCCCTTCTCGGTTTTCGCCACTCCTTGCTCAAACATGGCAGTGCGCACCGTTTGCCTGAGCTCCTGAATTTCAGATAAGCGCTCGATCAGAATGTCCTGCGCGCCCCCAATGGCCAGGTCGCCACTGGTAATCTCGGCCTTGTCGTTGCGAAACGTCAGCGCCCAGATGGCCAGAGTCTGGCCCGGCTGCGGCGTTTCAGTGCCGTGGCCGCAGTTCCAGATCCAATCGGCAAGCGGCTCAAGGCCCGCCTCTTTGGCTTTGGTGGCTTTGCTTTTGCGCTTCTGCTTGTAGGGCAGATAGATGTCTTCGAGCTGGCCCAGATTAAAGGTGGTGAGAATCTTTTCCTTCAGCTCGGGCGTCAGTTTCTTTTGCTTGTCGATCTCGTCCAGAATGTGAGCTTTCTTTTTGACGATGTCTTCCCAGCGCTCTTTGCCGTCGATGACCGCCTGAATGCCCACTTCGTCCAGATTAGACGTCTGCTCTTTGCGGTAACGCGCAATGAAGGGCACCGTGCCGCCTTCTTCGGTCAGGCGAAGTACCGCATGCGCGGATGCCGTTGAAATTGTCGAGTGCTGCTCGCGAAACCAGTCTTCAAAAGTCATTGAGCCACAATATTGATGATAATTGGTGTTTGTCAAAACCTCACTCACAGGAACGCCGCGCAGCAAGATAAGATTTTTATTGAACTTCCAGAAAATCCAGCGGAGCGTCTTAAGCACATACGCATGAAAACACTCATCACGCTCCTGGGTCTGTTCCTGTCATTAACCGCTTCCTCCAACGCCTCCCCGACCGTTGAGTTTCCGAGCAGCTTCAAATGGTGCGTAGCCACCGCGGCCCATCAAATCGAAGGCGGCAACACCAATAGCGACTGGTGGGATTGGGAACAAATCCCGGGCCACGTCAAAAATGGTGAACGCTCGGGCGCGGCCTGCGGCCATTGGGACCGGCTCGAAGAAGACACCCGGCTATTGAGCGGCCTGCACGTGCGCCAGTACCGCTTCAGTGTCGAATGGGCCAAGGTCGAACCCAAACAAGGTCGGTACGACCTGGATGCCATCATTCATTATAATCGCGAACTCGCGTTGCTTCGCGCGGCGGGCATCGAGCCCATGATCACTCTTCAACATTTCACGCTCCCACGCTGGATGCGCGAGCAGGGCGGCTGGGAATGGGATGGCGCTCCCGCGGCCTTTGCGAAGTATTCCACCTTCGTTCTGGACAACATCGGCTTTGGCGTTCGTGACTGGATCACGATCAACGAGCCGATGGTGCACCTGGTTCTGGGTTATCTGGGCGGCGTACAGCCCCCGGGCAAAAAGGGCGACCTGGCTTCGCTCAAGGCTCCGGTCATTGGACTGCTCAAGGCGCACGCGGCCGCCTACCATGCGATGAAGCAGCGGCACCCCGAAATTCGCATCGGCCTGGCCCATCACCTGCGCGTTTTCGATGCCATACCCGGCTGGAACCCGCTCAACGGCGTGCTTGCCGAAAAATTAGACCGGGCGTGGAACTGGGCCTTTGCCGAGGCGCTCGAAACCGGGCAGCTGCGCTACGACATCCCACTGGCTACCGAAGTAAACGAGTTCATAGAGAATATCGCCCACACCCAGGACTTCATTGGAATCAATTACTACACCAGAGATATGGTCGAGATGACATTAGAGGCTCCTGGTTTCAAATTCTCGGTTCCCGAGGGCGCCGAAACCAGCGACGTGGGCTGGGAAATTTATCCCGAAGGCTTTTATCGTGTGCTAAAGGCTGCTGCAGAGCATTTCCCCGGCAAGCAGATCCTGATTACCGAAAACGGCATTGCCGATGCGAAAGACACCAAGCGTTCCAAATTCATCGAATCACATCTGGAAGCGATGAATCGGGCAATGCGTGAAGGCGTACCCGTCGAGGGCTACTGCTATTGGTCGCTCATGGACAACTTTGAATGGAGCGAGGGTTTCACGCCGCGCTTCGGCTTATATGAAATGGATTACGCGACTCTGGCGCGCAAGGCTCGCCCCAGCGCCGCGCATTTTTCGGAGATTATTCTAAGAAACGGATTCTAAAACTCCCATGAAGAACGCCCTCTTGCTTCTCCTGACACTCGTGCTCACCACGGTGTCCAATGCCATGGCTCCCAAGCGAATCGCAGGTCCGGTGACTTTTCCCAAAGACTTCAAATGGTGCGTGGCCACCTCGGCCCATCAGATCGAGGGCGGCAACTCCAACAGCGACTGGTGGGACTGGGAAAGCACGCCCGGCCACATCAAGAACGGTGACCGCTCGGGCCGCGCGCCCGACCACTGGGACCACCTTGAAGAAGACGTCGGTCTTCTGAAAGACCTGCACGTGGGCGAATACCGCTTTTCGGTGGAATGGGCCAAGATCGAGCCTCAGCAAGGCGTCTGGGACATGCAGGTCGTTGAGCACTATAAAACCGAGCTCGCGTTGCTGCGTTCGGCGGGCGTCGAGCCCATGGTTACGCTGCACCACTTTACCCTGCCGCGCTGGTTTGCCCAGCTTGGCGGCTGGGAATCGGCTCAAGCGCCCGAGCTTTTCGCGCGCTACGCGGCTTTCGTGCTGAACAACATCGGCCCCGAGGTTCAC
>JACQAW010000184.1 GCA_016194725.1 Deltaproteobacteria bacterium | reverse complement strand
CGTACCTTGTCGATACTTCTAACTCGATCGAAAAATTCCTCGACAAGTTTACGCGATGACTTCTGGTCGATGTAGCTGATAACCGAGCGATAACCTGACTCGGCATTCGCGTAGGGTTTGTTTTCACGAATTGCGCGGTTTACGAGAATGTCTAACGCGCGCCGATATTTCTCGCTGATTTCCTTTTTGAACACTTTCGGCAGCAGATGGGCGCTCATGAACGGAGCTACAGTAAGAATATTCAGGTGCAGCGCATTAACTTCGACCAGCCCCTCTTCGATCCATTCGCGATGAAAGTCAGGAAAATGCCAGACGTTATAAATGCTGATCGTGGGAGTGATGGCGAAGGGCACCTCGGGGCATTCGCGCAACATGCGCCTTCGGTTTTCGGCCACCTGTTTCCAGCGCGTGCCCTTGCGCAGATATTCGGCGCGTTCGCCTGCGGCATCAAGGCTGGCGGCAATGCGAACATTTTTGAACTGTTTCCAGTAATGAATGGCGTCGTGCTTGCCCAGCTTCAGGCGACTGAAATTCGTCGTATAGTTGATCTGAATATCGGTTTTACCCAGCTCAAGCCACCGATCGAGCACGCGGTAATGTTCTTCGCAAAGCAAGGGTTCGCCACCGGCAAAATAGCCGTTTTCGACATTTTCCAGCAGTGGCTCCAGCTCCTTCCAAAAGGCTTTGCCGTCAGGAATACTAAGCAGTTTTGCGTGTCCGGGGTGGCCCCAGGCATTGACCTGGTCTTCGTACCAGGAGCTGCTAAGGCCGGGGCCGCAAGTCTGGCAACGCAAGTTGCACAGATTCGAGAACCGTATATCGAGGTAAGCCATATTCACCTTGGTTACCGAACCGTTCTTGCGGGTCTTGCCGACAGATCCAAAGTGGTGCGCAAACTTCTGATTGCTCATTTGGCGTAGCGTCACGATTTCGGTTTTGCCTTCCAGCGTATAGCAACGAATGCACTCGGGGCTGGGGCGCTCTTCGAGCATGTTGCGGCGGATAGCGCGTAACTTGTCGCTATTCCAGATATCGGCAATCGATTGTTCGCCAAATCGGCCAACGGGCATGGTGGAATCTGCGATGCAGCACGGAAAAGCCTTCCCATCGGGCCAGAAATGCAAGTGGGTCCAGGGCATCATGCAGAAGTATTTTGACTCCCGAAGCAAAGGGTCGTTCACCGCTGAAATTTAACTCACCTGTTTCAGCGGATCAAGCTATCCTATCGCCGAGTATGGCAGAGAAACTGATGGCGATCTGGCCCGGTAAGGGCCGTTTCGCGAATATCGTCTGGCAAGTCAGCGATGTCTGTAATTACCGCTGCTCCTACTGCAATCCGGGCAATTACGGGGGGAAGTTCCGCAACCTCGATACCGACCGCTATATCGAGACTCTTGGCTCGATCATCGACCATTTCAAAAATGAGGGCTACGAGGGGTTCAAGATTTTTTTCTCCGGTGGCGAGCCTACGGTTTGGCCGCCGCTGATCCCGATTTGCGAATTCATCCGCGCGAAAGTCGATCGGCCGCTCATCGCCATAAACACCAACTTGAGCCGCCCGCTTTCCTGGTGGGAAAAAAACCATCATTACTTTCATGACGTCGTTGCCAGCTACCACGTCGAATCTGCGGATCGTTCGCGTTACGTCGAAAACGTGAAATTTCTGCAGTATCGCGTTTCGTATCTCGCGTGTCGAATGCTGATGCACGACGAGCGTTTTGCAGAGGTTGTTGACGTTGGGGAACAGCTCAAACGCGAGCTCGATAACTACGTCATCGAGTACGCCCATCTTTTCAACGAGCTTTCGCCGCATTCCGAGATGCACCATTATGAGGAACAGTGGAAACGCGACTTTCTGGCACAGAACAGCTACCTGTCCAAGCATGCGGTACCGTTCAGCCTGCTCGATCAACCGAAGCCAGCCTATTGCTTGGAGCTCTATGAAGGCGAAGAGCCGCGTGCGCTTAATTCGACCCGTATCGTTTCCGAGGGAAAGAATTTTTTCAAGGGCTGGAAATGCTGGATCAGTGACGCGCTCTTCATTACCACCCACGGCGATATTCGCCTGGCCAGCTGCAATGCCGGAAAGATCGTGGGTCACATCAACGACGGAAAAGTCTCGCTCAGTTCAAAGCCGGTAACCTGCCCCGAAACCCGCTGTAACTGCGGTACCGACATAAACATTCCAAAGGTGCGACCAGGCAAGCTCGGTGCCGTCGAAAGGCTTAATCTTGGCTAAAACAAAACTTGATCCCGAGAAATTCTGTCCTATTCCCTTTCTCCAGCTGCAGCTTAATCCGCGGGGCAACGTTTCGGCTTGCTGCTTTTCCGGCGAGCATAAAGTCGGCAATGTCGCCGAAAGCTCACTAAAGGAAATTTGGAACAACGCTGAAATGAGAAAGTGGCGTCGCGAGTTCATGACCGGCGATATCGAAATCTGCGCGAACGCGATGAAAACCTTTGGCTGTCACCGGAACTACGCATACCTGACTCCGAAAATCACGCTCGCCGAAGTACAGGACGGCATGCCGCGAAAACTGGATCTGCGGCTCAATGGCAAATGCAATCTTGAATGCATCATGTGCGACGTCTGGCGCGAACCCAATCATCTTTACGACGAATGCGACTTCTGGACTGATGGACCGACAAAAATTTTTCCTTACCTGCTCGAGATCGAGATGCTGGGCGGCGAACCGTTCATCCAGAAAGATACCTTCCGGTTCATCGACGAAGTTTGTAAGGTGAATAAGACTGTCACCTGGGGCTTCATCACGAACTGTCAGTATAAATTCACTGAGCAACTACAGAGCTATCTGGACAAGATCAGGCTGCGCAGCCTGCATATGAGCCTGGACAGCGTGAATCCAGAGACCTATGCGAAAATCAGGCTTAAGGGCGACCTGAAAAAAACGCTCAGTACTGTTCAGAGCTATATGCGGTACCGGGATCTGCGGAAACTTTCGGGCCAGCGCATGCAACTTTTTGCCTCGATGTGCGTTCAGCGCGCCAACTGGCGCGAGATTCCTGAGTTTCTCGCTTTCTGTGACGAACGCGACGTGCAACCTGTTTTACAGAATGTAATTGGACGTGACCACCTTTCGCTGCGCACGCTCGAGCGTAGCGAGCGCGAAGGCATCATTGAATTTCTCTCGCCGCTACTTGCGGGAAAGCATCAAGGTGGTGTGCGATTCGTGATCGACGAAGTCCGGGGCTCACTATAGGCCGGACCATAGTAGTATAGCTTGTAATTACCTGACCATCTTGTTTTTCCGAACCTCGTCAGTTTGGAAGCAAGCCGGCTTTTCTTTACCATTTCATGTGTTAAACATGATTCATGATGAAACATTCCAAGCTGATTTTGGTCGGACTGCTTTTGACCTTTTTTGCGTTTGCAGCAGAGGACCGGCCCTGCAAAGACGATATCGCGAAGTTTTGCAAGGATGTGAAGCCCGGCGGCGACAGCCTCGGTATATGCATCGCCGAGCATGCCAACCAGCTCTCCGCAGCCTGCAGGGCCGCGAGTCAGGAAAACAAGCCCAATCCCAGCGTTGATCAGGAACTGCAGCTTGAAAGAAAGACATCGAGTCATTCTGCAAGGCTTCTGAGGCTGACGGTACGCGCCTCATCAAGTGCCTCGAATCACAGCTTGGTCAGGCCACTGAAAGCTGCAAGAGCGAGATAAAAAAACTGCAGCGAAGGAGTTAGCCAGAAGAGCGTTGCGGGAATTTGCGAAGCGCGGTTCAATTACATCCATGATTCAACTTTTGGTGGCGATGTCGGGGCAGGGCACCGGCTTTCAGAAAGCCGGCTACCACGAGCCTAAGCCGCTCATTTCCGTTTCCGGCGTTCCCATGATCGAGCGGCTACTGCGCAACTTTCCGCTGGAGTGGGAGGCGATTTTCGTAATGGCCGAGAATCATCGGCTGAGCGCATTGCCGGGACTCTTGTCCAGGTTGCGTCCCAACGGAAAACAACTATTCATTGCGCCGCATAAGATGGGTCCGAGTTTCGCCGTGCTGGAAGCCCTCAGGGCGAACTTTCTCGACACGCAGAGGCCGGTTCTGGTGTCGTATTGCGATTACGCGATGGTGTGGGACCCTGCGCAGTTCGAGCGTTTTCTTGGCGACACGGACTGCGACGCAGCAGTTGTTTCCTACCGGGGCTTTCATGCGCATTACTTGGATCCGCGAACCTATGCCTATTCGCGGCTCGAGGGTGAGCGAGTAGTCGAAGTACGCGAGAAAGCAAGCTTTACTGAAAACCGTGAAAATGAATATGCTTCCAGCGGCGGTTACTTCTTCAAATCGGGTGAATTGCTGAGGCGAGCGATCGAATACCAGGCGAGTCAGGGGCTGAGCCTGAATGGTGAATTGTACACAAGCCTTACCGTTCAGGCTTTGTTGAAGATGCAGCCTCAGAGTCACGTGCGCGTGTTTGAGATTCCTGGTTTTTTTCAATGGGGCACGCCCGAAGCCCTCAAAGACTATGAGTATTGGGCCAGGACGTTTTCAGCCTACAACAAGTCGCCGGGATGCGCGGGCGTTGTCGATCAGCTGCTGGTGCCGATGGCGGGGTCGGGAACGCGTTTTAGAGCGGTGACCTCCTATCCTAAGCCACTCGTCCCGGTTTTCGGTCGTCCCATGTTTGA
>JACQAW010000139.1 GCA_016194725.1 Deltaproteobacteria bacterium | reverse complement strand
GTTTCGTCGTCGATGAACGGCGTGCCGTGCAGCATGGTAATCAGAAATCTCGAGATGGGAAAAATGCGCACGCCCGCGTTGGAAATGGCGCAGGCCGAAAGAAGCATGCCAATCAGATCCGGTTTTTTCCACAGCGCCAGCAGCACCGCTGAAAATATCGCGAGCATCCAGTTCGTAAAGGGGCCAAGCAAGGCGGCCGATGAAAGATGCCCGGTCATGGGCAGCCGCGCGCGGTAATCGGGGTCACTGGGTTTTTTGCCAGGGTCGCCCGCCGACGACGTGCCCGTGCTGATATGAACGCCATCAACCAGCGCGCCTACGCCATGTCCGCACTGGTGTAAAAAAGCCGATGTCACGGTGACGATGAAGTAAAGCACGGCCCACCGGGCCACGAGTCGCATCGTACAAATCTATAACGAATCGGTACGGGTTACTAGCGCTCGTGGCTGTCCCGGTTTTGGAGCTAGTCTGAAAAGCGATCTCTGAAAATGCACTGTAGAATTCGGCCCCAGCTAAAGTGGCCGCTTGGCAGGTTGGGCGGCTGCACGTGCGGTGGGTTGGCGAAGTCAAAAAGATCAAAGGGCGCGTTCGCGTTCGCATCGCGACGCGTGAGCGCCGGCAGGTTGAACTTGGTTTCGTCAAACTGGCCGCCGGCTTCGTCGTAGGTGAAAAACAGCGCCGACTTTTGCCAGTACTGGCTGTGCATCAGCTCTTTAATGCGGTTGGCAACCCAGTTTTGCCCAAACTGCACGTCAATCGAGGGGTGCTCGTCTTCGATGTTGTCGAGCGATTCGATGAACGAGATGCGTGGCAGATGGCCCTTCTTCAAATCTCGCTTGAACTGGCCTACTGAAACCATCTTCTTCTGGTTGTGCTCGCGAATCGAAGCGAAGTCTTTGATGTAGCCCGAATCAGAACGGTAGTACTTCCACGAGATGCCGTACTGGTTCAAAACGTCAAAGATCGTCTTCTGATCCCACTGATGCCCATTGGGTGGGCTTTCGTTGATGGTTTGCCCAAATGCCGTTCCAGCATATAGAAAGTAGCGATTCACGTCGGTCATGCTGAGCAGAGACGCAAAGTAGCGATCGCCGATGGCGAACTCCTTAGCCAGCGCATAATAGTAAGGCAGGTCCTTGTCATTATACGAGCCCATCGAGCGGTGGCCGTTCTGAACCACGAACTGGTTCATCAGGCCGCCGTTCCAGGTCAGGTGCGACGCATTCCAGGTGTGCGCGGTGTCGTTGACGCACAAAACTTTGTTGTGGAAAGGATGAACCGGCTTGCCCTGCTTGTCGGGATTCCACATCTCGGGCCGCAGGCCGTCAACCTGGCCTTCGTAGTAGCCCGACTCATTTAAACGGCCGAAATAGGCGTCAAACGAGTGGTTCTCCTGCATGATGACGATGATGTGTTCGATGGGAATGTTGGGGTCAGCCGTGCCGGGCTTCACGTCGGCGTGCGGCAGCGAGTCTGCCGGACGCGAACATTCCAGCCCCTCGGCGTGGGCGCTGGGCAATAGACCATAGCCAAACAGACAGAGTGTGGTCGCAATCCATGCGATCGGATGTTTCATCAATGAAACGCCCTCCTATTCTAAATAAGAACAGTGGAACTCCGTTTCGTCAATATGCAGGTGGGCCAACCTCAGCCAAAACCAAAAATGTGTAATTTTCTGTCGCTGCTTTTTTTCAGGCACATCTTAGTTCGCGAATCCAATGCGTAATCGAGCTCCCGCATTGGCGCTATGCCGCGCCGTATTACGAGCCTACAATAACAGGACAACATAACGCCGAGTGATCTGTGGAACGTCAGTTTGGAGTAAAAATGACAAGCACCAGGGGTTTTTCTGTCCTTGCTGTCTTAATGTACGCGCTCACTTTCCTTTTCATGGGCACATTTTCCGCACAGGCGACGCCGACCGACAAGTGGGACGTAGTGATTACCTCCTCATTGACTGACGCCATTCAAGGCCAGTCGGCAACGGTCCATGCCGTAGGTACGCTGTCGCAAAACCAAGGCGGTGGCACGCAGTGGTTAGCCCAGCTCTCGCGCGACGGAGTGGTCGTCGCATCGCAGGGACCAAAATCCATGAGTGTGGGCCAGGTTTTTACTTTTGACTATCCGACCGGAAAGCTACAGCCGGCGTCAACGAGTTTCACTCTTTCTATCTTTAAGGTAAATAATGGCAAAGATGCGCCCAAGCTCTATAATTCCGGATTGGTTACGATTGCCGTGCATGCGGATGCAGTGAAACCGATTTTCTCCTGCAGTTCGCCCTCGATTCCGCTTTCAAACCCGTATCTCCGGAATCTTCCAGGATTGCAGTGTCAGCTTTTTGATCCGTATGGGTATCTCGATGCGCCGGGAACCACGCATATCTTGCTCGATGGCGTGGACTCAACCTCGAGATTTCAAATCACGGCTCAAGGCTCGGGACCGTGGATCTCGACCTACCTCATCACGGCCGATTTAAATCCGCTCGTGGAAGGAAGCCACACGCTGACCTTCTCAAAAGGATTTGACCTCGCAGGAAATCAGGCGGCGCCCCTGTCTTTTGGCTTTTCAATCGACCGAACGCCGCCACAGCTCTCTTTTATCGGTGGAACTCACGACCACGTCATCACAAATCAAAAGCTGTTCACGATTGGGGTCGCGGTCAGTGATGCGAGCCCTGCAACGACGAAAATTATTTTCAATGGAGTGGAAGCACTCAGCACTTTAGATGCCTTTCCCACAACCGCGGTCAACCTCGTCGAAGGACCAAATACGGTCGAAGTGCAAAGCGTGGACCGTGCAGGTAACGTGGCGGCGCCCATCAGGCTGACTGATGTTGTGCTTGATACCGTGCCGCCCCTGGTAAATCTGACGCCAAGCGTACCACGTCTGACCAACCAAAAAAACGCGCAGTTCGTTTTCTCGGCAAACGAAAGTGCCACTTTTAGCTGCACGACCGATGGCGGTCAGAGCAACCCCTGTCTCTCACCTGTGAACTATTCCGGGCTCCTCGACGGCGCGCACGCGTTTTCAATCGTTGCGACGGACAAAGCTGGGAATTTAAGCCTGCCCGTAAGTTATTCGTGGACCATCGACACTAAAGCACCCCAACTCATCCAGCTTTCGCCCAGCCCCGGATCTACGGTCACGGGCCTTACATTTCAATTTTCAGGCTCGGCTGATAAACCGCTTTTGTCGGCTGTGTTGAATGGAAATCCACTTCCACTTTCAGTCGATAAAACATCTTTTTCTCAAACGATTACGCTGCCCGCTCCGGCAATGCTTACGGCTCATCTCGTCTTGACGGATTTGGCTGGGAATCAAGCGAACTTTTCGGGATCGATAAATGTCATTTTAGCCTCGCCGCCGTTAGCTCTTTCGAATTTAAATCCTGCCGACGGCGCCACGGTCCAGGGTCCGACATTTAATGTCAGTGGACAGGCAAATCGGCAACTGGCTCATGTGAGTTTAAATGGCCAAACTCTGAATATTGCTCCTGACGGAATGAGTTTTAACGGTACCTACAACATCAATGCTGGAACTGCCGCGGGAAGCTCTGGCACTTCCGGCAGCAATACGGGCACCCTGCCTCTAGTGTGTTCGCAGCCGACAGTGACGTGCTCCTCTTTTGCAGGCGGGCCATATTCCGCTGGCTGTTCTCCTGTTTCAGCGACCATCCTTGCCTGCGGTGGACCATTTGCCGGAAATCCAGCTGGCACGGCTCCCAGCGATCCGCCGTGCACTGAGACGGGAAACTTCGACATCTGCCAGGTTGGCCTTGCCGGTGTACCTAGCGACCCCGCAGCTTTGCCCAAGAGCTGTATTATTTCTGGTGGATATGTGTACTGCACTGTCGATCAGACCCCTATTACTGCTACCGCGAAGTTACCGCCGGCGCCCGGAACTGCCACGGCCGACTGCGAATTTGCCCCTGGGGCCGTGGTCTGTGTTCCAACCGGTTCGGGCGGATCCGGCGGCGGTACGAACACACAGTGCAACCAAAGCGGATTTTTCTGCGTGCCTTATTTTGCAGGTCCTGCGCCGGGCCAGTGCAGTGTTACTTTGGATGGTGGCTCCTGGCTTTGCGCGTCGGGCGACCCTACCTCTTGCACTTTGCAAGGGGAGACTTGTCAACCCTATGCCGGCGGGCCAGCGCCAATGGGTTGCCAGCTTATCTCGGCTGCATCGCTTCTTTGTCAAACTGCCACTGGCAGCTCTGGTGGCGACAGCGGCGGCAAATCAGGCGCAACGCCTTTAGCCTTGGTATGGCAAGCCACAGACCTCTTGGGCAATGCGGTTTCAGTGAACAGCACTATTGGAGTCTTACCGAGCACCGGTCCCGCACCACTTGCGCTGTCAAATATTTCGCCTCTATCCGGCGTCACACTCACTACAAATATATTTCCTGTCTCTGGACAATCGAATTCGCCGCTTTCGATGGCAAGCGTGAATGGTCAGCCTCTGCAGCTCTCTGTTGATGGGCTTGCTTTTACCGGCACCTACACAACAGCATCCAGCGGAGCAGTAACGCTTAATTTTCTAGCTACCGATCTTTTGGGTCGAAATGCTTCGCAGGTCGTGATGGTGTTCATCAATACGAGCGGCGGTGGGGGTAGTGGCTTTGCGATAATGAATCTAAGCCCGCATCAGGGCTCGCAGGTACCCATCGGACCATTGCCTGTTTCAGGAACGGCAACCTCGAAACTCTCATCAGTTTCCGTCAATGGCCAACCGCTTTCGATTTCTGGTGATAGATTTTCGTTTTCAGGCATCTATTCCGCCAACTCCGCTGGCTTCCTGACGCTGCAGTTCATGGCAACCGACACGAACGGAAATATAGCTAATAACACGGACACGGTACAGGTTGTTTCGGGTGGCGGCAGCACCAGCCTTGTGCTTTCAAACATAACACCTGCTCAAGGTTCGACCGTATCCACTAATGTCGTAATCGTATCTGGGTCATCAAACATCCAGCTTTCTTCTGCTGAGGTGAACGGCATCAATTTGCAAATTTCTGCCGATCAGCTTTCGTTTTCCGGCCCGTATCCAGTTAC
>JACQAW010000138.1 GCA_016194725.1 Deltaproteobacteria bacterium | reverse complement strand
CGACGAAAGAACGACTTTTTGATCGTCGAATTCCCGAAGGCTCAGCTCCTGATTTAACACCTTGCGACGATGGATGCGTCGAAGGTCGTCGTCTGTAAACAGCATCTCGGCCATTACAGCACGCGCGAAACGCGGTACGCAAGCCTGCAAAGCAGATCTTGCTCCGCGGAAAAAATTCCGTATGATGAAGGCGATTCCCATTAATAATACGCTGCGACGAACAATATGATCGAACAAAAACCGTTTCTGACCAGAAGCGAATGCAGTCAGACCGCCGAGGCCGTAATGGGGCTGATGCCCAAGTGGCGTAAAATCGCATGGCCCAGGTCAAAGGGCAACGCCCCCTTCTACCTATTGGGTTATTCCATCTATTCCTGCCGCAATTCCCTGGCCGGCTATCGCCGCGGATACTCGTCACTGAATCCGCTGCTTTGGGAAAAGTTTTCCTGGATCTACCTGCGTCTTCAGGCAAGCCTTGAAAAAAAGCTGGGGGCTCCGGTACGGTTCCGGAAAAATGCGAGTCTTCCCGGCTTTCACATCATATTGACGCATCCGATTTTCGTTCGCGTGCCGAATCCCTGGCACATCGATTTTGATTTTGAGCTTCTGCCTTGGAAGTTTCCAGTCGACACGCATCAGGTTTTGTCCTTCACCTTGCCCGTATCCTTGCCTAAGGACGGCGCGGCCCTGGATACGCTCGAGCTGCGTTACGACGATGTCAGCCACCTGCCCAGGGACAAATGGCCTGCTCAGGCAAAGAAGGCGCCGTTCAAGAAATCATATCCTCACAAGCTGGGAAAGATTTTGATTCAGGATGCAAACACATTTCATCGAATTGCGCCGATGCGCACGCTATCCGAGAAAAAGGAAATGCGGATCACCGTACAAGGTCTGGCTGTACGCCAGAGCAAGCACTGGGAGATTTTCTGGTAGCAGACTGTTCAGTGACTAAGCTCGCTGTAGCCGAAGACCTCGCTTAGCCAGACACAGATGCGATTCATCAGCTGCGGATTATTCAGGAAATGGTCCAGGCTGGTTTGTAGACCCGGGCAAGCCTGCCATCTGACACCTTACGATATGTGCTGTTGGCTTTATGCAGGGAATCGCCGATGAAACCACCCAGCTGTTCGGCCACCAGCGCCTCTTGCGCGCCCACGAGGCACTCTATAAATAAAAAATAATCGTTGCTGGCCCTTGTAGAAAGGCCTTTGCAGCTAAATGACACGAGCCGGTTGAAAATGGCATGGGTCACTTCATGGTAAACAGGAAAGTTATGGCGCAAAAGGTCGGAAAGCGTGCCAAGCATGCCAGTTTGAAGCGGTTCGTTGAGCAGCCACTCGAGTTCCTCCCTGACAATGGGTGCCAGGACCGATTTGCGGTAGGGGTCATACTCCTCGATGAAGCGCATTCTGGAAACGAACTTGGGCTCCATCGAAATATCCAGAATATCAGCTAACTCAAAAATTCTCCTGTAGAGCGGCGAGGTCTGCTTTAAAAACTCATGCAGAAATATGGGCGAACCGTTTGGTTCGCACTCACGCGCTTCAAGCTCAAGCAGGAATTTCAAGTCGTAGTAAAGATGGGCTGTTGCGTAGAGTCCGGACGGAAGCCCGATCGTGGGCAGTCGAGGCACTTTCCTGAGCCAGTTCAGGCCCAGCTTTTTTTGTGTGCGAATGGCGAACGAAATTGCCGAACTTTGAGGCATGACTGCTGTACCGGCTATAAAATAATAGAGGCGTATACTTTAAGATTGCTCACTGATTTGATCGAGTGTTTTTTGATGCCACCCCAGTCAAAGCTGGATAAAGCCGATTTGGGTTTTTTCTTAGAGGCTTTTTTTGTCGATTTGGAAGAGCCGCGCGTGTTTTTTGCCATTGTCGCAATATTACCGGCAGGCCAAAGGTAAAAACAAGCGTTCGTTTATGTTAAGTCCATTTCCCTTCCCGAAGTTGACGCGGCGTTGCTTGCTGGTTTAGCCAAGCAGGTAATGCTATATTCCAAGAATGATCAAACGCCGGATCAAGGACATGCAGTTTGAGGTGTGCTCTCCGTGCCAGCTGGACTGCAAATTTTGCGCGACGGGCGAAATGCGGGTGCATGATAGCCATTATCAGCTGTCGCTTGAGCAGTTGGATCGTTTTTTATACCACACGGAACAATCCGGTTATTTCATTGAAAAGATATGGATGCACGGACCTGGGGAACCCCTGCTTTGGCGCCATCTAAATGAAGGGCTTCGGCGCCTTAGGGCGTCCGCCGCCATTGGAAAAATAGAAATCATCACGAATGGAACCTATTTAAAGCGCATCGAGGAGACAGCCTGGGACTGCATCGATATTATCGACGTCAATATCTATGAAGACCGCACCAAAATTCCATTGCTCGAACGACTGCAGGCTTTTTTTGGCGCAGAAAAGATTCGCCCACGGGCCGCCGAGACCTTTAAACGCGTCCGAGACGAGAACTTTCAGCCGGCAACAATTCCAGGCAAATGCCGCTGTTCCGGCCCGATGCTGTACGGCGACAAGGTCTTCCTCTTCTGTGGACCGCCGGTTTTTGGCGCGGCACTTCGCGCTACGAAAGATCTTTTGGCAGACAGGTCACTATGGGTCGAGGTCGGACCCAACTATCTCGAGGGCTACGACGAGAAAATAGCCGGCACGCTCGATCTCTGTCGATTCTGCTGGGCAAACGAAAACATGGACGAGGTACTTGAGCCACACACGTCTATTGGCGGTGGCTGGCAGCCGCAAAACCGCGTACGGGCCGAATAGCCAAGCGGTGCGGACGGGGGATGTCGCCTTGCAGAGATCAATGCTATTCTCTTTCCATGCCTCGCCATCGAGACTCCAGGGTCTTCGTTGCGATCTTGCTGATAGCTTGGTCATTCGGTAAGCCCGCTAACGCAGCTCCGCTTTCGGAAAGCGCCATTTATGTACGTTGCCACTCCCAGTTCGCACGGCGGCATCCGGCTAAAGACGATGCCTTGCTGAAAAAGATCAAGGCGGGCCAGCTCAAAGGCGTGGATGCGTGCATGCAGCTGCTTGATGAGACGGGATTGGGCGAACCGGGAAAGCCGCCACCCGCGGACGCGGTGGATTCGCGCCCCTTCGCGATTCTTCGTACTTTTCAGGCTTTTCATGCGAGCTGGTTTCCGGTCAAGGACCTCGTGCGGCACGAAGCCGATGCCCTCACTACCAATGTCTATGATTCAAATGAGATGGGTTATCATCTTACCTTCAATTTGTTCGCCGCAAACGCGAGATATTCGCAGATCGTGACTGGACGCAAATCTTTTCGTGGCGTGCGCTATCGGCTCCAAGAGGCCACTAATTTTTTGGACGGCGAAGGGGATGGAGTGTATTTGAAGTTCAATGCCCGGAAATGGGGACTTGGCTCCAAAGAGAATCCAGGGGGAACCTGGGAACCGAAGCTGGTGGAGTTCGGAAAGCTGGTTGGGATTACACCGATGAAAGGCGGCGAAAACCGCTTGCGTTTTAGAGAAGATAAAGCCAGCGCTATCCGTGAAATAGAAGCTTCAAAAAGCCTGGGAGCGGGAATTCTGGGAACAGCTTCATACGTCTTGCTCACCACCACTCAGGTACCGAAAAAGAAAAGCGACGGAGGCTTGAGCATGCACCGAAGCTGGTCCAAAGCGATTTTCGCTGATCTGCTTTGCCGTAACCTGCCCGTCGTGCGCAAAGAGGACGGGGCGGACTTTGTGCGCCCGCAGTCGGCCATCTCGTTTCGCAGGAGCGAAAGCTGCATGCAGTGCCATGCGAGCACCGATTCTCTGGCAGCAAGCATTCGAAACGTCATGGAAACCTGGAGCGCCCCGCGCCAAGAGGGTGTTTTCATCACCCGTATTCTCGTTCCGTACAAAGTCGAAGCGCCGATAGAAACAAGAAGTTCGGACAGCGACGCCGACTTTCATCGGCGTCCGGCACAGGGCCGGCTTTTTTTCAGGACATATAAAGGCGAGCTCTACGATCGAAAGGTCACTGGCATTGATCAGGTAGGGCACGCTCTGGCTGATACCGACGACCTTTATCTATGTGCGGCCAAGCGCTATTTTGGCTTTATGACCGGAATAGATGTAGCGCTCGGCGACTTTTCGAGCGGGCCCCTGACCGAAACCGATCCCCTTTCGATGCGGTATCGAAACTTCGTCATCGAGCAAGGTTTGAAGCTTAGGCAACACCAGAGTCTCAAGAGATTGATTCGAGGCATTCTGGAATCCAGGTTTTACGCGCAAAGCGACTATGGGGCGGCGCCATGAGCGAACGGCGTTATTCCAGGCGAAAGTTCATTGCGACAGCCGGTTTGGTCGGCGCGTTTTACCGCATTCAGTCGATCAACGAGCAGGCCCCGCACCTGAGCAAGGGAGTTTATTCCGAGATCAAGTTAAATGGTTTCAATATGCCGCATCTTTGGGGCTATGATGTTGCCCGCGCGGGAGGTGGCCAAAGGCCAATGGCTGATCTCATGGCCAACATGCTCATGATTCGCGGTTGCGACCTGGGAATGGACGGGCATCCGATCAATTCCGGCCGCCTCGTGAGCCCCGTTGCGGGGGGCACCAGCATTACCGGATTGGTGGCCGATATGACCAATTCGCTTTTTCCCGCCATCAGCGTGGGCGAAACGCCAGCCAATCGGGCCTTCAAATCGCCCGTCGGCACGAGCGCCGTCGAGATTCCATCCGAGCACGATGATTATCTCTCGTTTCTGCTCGAAATCTTCTACAGGCAAAACGATCCCACCTATAGAAGCCGCCAGAGCTTGGATGCCCAGGTCGAAAAGGCCATGGGCGCCCTGCGCGCGTACAGTTTGAGCAATAATCCGGGTGCGGAAATTCTCTATAATGAACGGCAAAAATCCGAAAGGCTGCTGCGCAAAGGCATTGAAAACCTGGGTCAGGCCTTCAGCCCGCTGGTCAAGAAATACGAAGATCTTTTTCAGAGATCATTGCACCTGTCTCCGGTCGCGGGAGTCACCGATGGAATATTGCCGGGGCTCAAATTTCCCTGCGAAGTGCCGGGCCATGCAGGTCCAGCCAAGGCGCTGGCCTCGCATCATCTGGACGGCAGATTTCTTTGCCCGCCTGACATCCGCACGTTATACCGCAATGCCAAGTCGCAGAATCTTGCCAAACATTTCGCGCTCGCTGAATTCGCGCTGACAGAAGGTTTGAGCAGCTCGATTCTGCTCTCATCGGCTCATGAGCGGGGCTTTACGCTGATGGGTCTGGATTCCATGGAGACTTACCGGATCGAACAACTGGAGTCGAGTTTCGATCCTGAGCGTGGCGTCACCATCTTCCACGTTAAAGACGGCGCGAAGAGCGAGTTGCATACGCAAGACATGCTTCATGATTCCCACGGTACCGGCTGGCTCAGCAACGTCGTGACGTGCACGCTTTTTTACCGAGGCTTCAGTTCTTGTCTGATTGAGCTCATTGACCGCCTCAAGGAACAACGTCTTGGAGGCGGCACGCTGTTTGACGAAACGGTTATTCATTTTGCAACGGAATTTGATCGCATTCCGGTGAACCGAGGTGCTTTTTCCGATCACAACTTCAAGGCTCATGTGACTTCGCTTTATTCGGGAATCATTCAGGAGCCCATGATTCTGGGAAACGTGTATGTGGGCCGCCGGAAAGCCGAGGACGAGCTGCGGCCGTCGGGAACGCTCGGCGATGCCGCCCCTATTCCAAGCCTCGACAACCAGATGATCAGCACCGCCAATGTTTCATCCACCCTTTCTGAAATGCTTCGCATTCCTCGCGTCGTGCCTCGGGCGCCCGCGCTTGTTACGGTTAATGGTAACCGCCTGAGGCCCGCAATCGAAGCCGGTAGAAACGTCGAGGACAATGTTTAAATTCCTCTCCTTTGGCCTGCTCATTGCTGCATTCGCGGCGCCCACGGTCACGGTCAAGCTTCGGCTGGGCGACCGGTTCTTCATCGAATCAGTCCTGACCGATATTTTCGGCCCGGCGGCCACAGTGACAACTACAAAGTATATATTCAAACCGGCAAGTTTGTACGGCGGCCCCTGTGATATCTATGAGCAGGTTCGCATCGGTCAGGGGGCGCAGGATTTTGCCGACCCACGCGGCGCATGTCCGGGCGGTAAAACAGCCGCCTCTCTGTTGGTGGTTGGCGTTTCGAGTATGTTGCGTCAGGGCTACGTTACGCGCGCCTGCGAGCTGCTTGCCACTCAGCCCGCGACGCTGGAGTATGCTTTGCGACGTCTTTTTCCAGACGGAGTTTATGAGTCCCCCAATCCCATGAATCTTGCGGCCGCCTTTCAGCTTTTCAATCCTGAACGAAACCCAAGCCCCGGTATCGTAGCGGCTCTTCAGCAGCTCGAAAGCCGCGAGCCCGACCTCAAGAAGCGCTGGTCATTGATTTATCTGACTCTTTGCATGGATCCCCAATGGCAGGTCATCTGATGAGCGCCGTAACGACTCGCAATAGCAAAGCGCAGCTTCAGAAAAATCTCATCATGCTTCTTGGTGAGAAGCCTCGTGAACTTCAAGCCAGACTCAAGCGCCTGCGCGATAGAAAGGTCATTCTGCTCGGACGCGGGTTTGCCAGGAAGGCCCACGAGCGGTTTAAAGAAGCCGGCATCATGAACATTTGGCTCCAAGATTTCACCAAGCTCGACAAAAAATTCATCGCGGCCAACAGATCCGCGCTTTTTGTGTACGGGCACATGCATGAAAAGCCCACCTTCGATCAAGTTGCTCACACCTTGCAGGGCAGCAAAGCCGTCCTCATCTGTTTTCAGCAGCTTTACAGCCTATATCCAGACGTGTTTCTCCCTTACTGTTATGTCACCGCGCCATCCGAGCTGCTCAAGCACCGCGGCGACTTGTTACGAGTATTTTCGCTCCTGAACGACAGGAAGTCGCGGCAGACCTTTATCGAACATTTAATGGTAAGATTACTTCGCATTCCCATGATCGATAGCCGGCTTATCGTGAAAGACACTTATTTTTCTGATGGTATCGTGGCGCATGATCAGGATGCGATATTTTATGATTGCGGCGCCTTCGATGGCGATTCCGTTTTCAATTTTATCGCCCATTGCGGCCAGAAGTTTAAGCGCATCGTCGCTTTTGAGCCCGATCCCGGGAATTTTTCCAGGCTGCGCGAAACGGTCGCGGCGTGGCCGCATAAATTGTCAAAGAAGATAAAGCTGGTTAATCGGGCGTTAGCTGACTGGGCCGGCAAGGCCGGCTTCAGTACGGACGGCCTGGCCTCGTCTCGCATGGACGAGTCCGCCATGGGCAGCGTAATCACAACGACATTGGACGAGTTTGCTTTGAACGAGAAGCCGACCTTCATAAAATTCGATATCGAAGGCGCTGAGCGGCTGGCGCTGCTCGGAGCCCGCAAGCTGTTGGGCAAAGTTAAACCGGCTCTTGCTGTCTGTGTTTATCATCGTCCGGAAGATCTTTGGCAGCTTCCGCTTTTAATCAAGTCGTTCAATCCGGGCTATCGGTTTTATCTTCGGGCATCCAACGGATACGGCGACGAGCTCGTAATTTATGCCGTGAACTTTTGCGGTTAAAGGCAGCTCTCTGTCCCAGGGCAAATGTGCGCCCGGCCAGCCTATTCCTCTTTTTCGCCATCCTGGTCTTGAGCGTACCATGAATTTTTGGCATGCTGCATACTAATGCAGGAGCGACTTCCCAATTCACCACCGTTGCCACTCAGGATCTTGCAGATTATCGGCGGATTCTTTTTTTGCGGTATTGCCCTCGTGCTGCCTTATCGCATGAGGGTTTTTTATTTTCGCGGCTTGGCCTGGCTCTTCCACCTGCCGGTGGAAGCCTTTGGCAAACTTGCCCGATTTGTACTGATGCGAACCGGGAAAAATAATTAACCTATGCCTAACTCTGCATGTGCCCTGCTTTTTTCGGGTGGAACCGATTCAACGTGTGCCGCGGCTCTGGCTGCCGAATCCTTTTCCGAAATTCATCTTTTGACGTTCAGCGAGCACGCAACCCGGTATTCGCCCGTCCCCACGGCACGGGTTCGTGAGCTGCAGGCGGCCTTTACTAAAAACCGTTTTCAGCAAGTGATACTCAGCAACGACCGTGTCTTGCGATATTTATGCTACCACGGCTATCTCCGGTCAGTTCTGCAGTTTGGATTTTACAATCTGGCCACTCCCGGGCTTTCGTCGTTGAGCTGGCACCTGCTTACGATTCACTACTGTCTGCAACATCGCATTAAGGTGGTGCAGGACGGCCTGACGCGGGAACTGATGCATTTTCCGGGGCATATGGACTTCTTCGTGGCAAAGCTGAAATGCCTGTATGCCGAACATGATCTGAGATACGAGAATCCCGTGCGTGAATGGCCAACTCCTTACGATCAGCAGTTTCTCGATCGGCTGCTCGTTGATTACCGCGGCGTACCGCCGGCCAAGCCTGGGTCGCCCACGGGCACCACAACGGGGGATTACCTTCATAAGCTTGGGCTTTCACCTGCGAAAAACATCAAGGGCACGCGGCTGGATCATCTGACTCAGCACGATTGTTATCCATTCGTGCTTTACAATATTTTATGTTTTTGGCTAATGGAGAATCTATTTGGTTTTGAGTCATTTGAAGAAGGCCTGAAACGATTTTTTGAAACCAAGTTTCAACTGGCCCGCGTGCTTCTTGAAAAGAAGCGCCACTCCAAGTTGTTTGAGCTGGTGGAGCCGTAGTTTGGGCGCATTCCACTCGGCACTCATGGTCGCGCTGGTTGGTTTTCTTTTAACGGGAACGGAGCTGCTGCTGCGCAACCACCTTTCCCATTCCGGCGACCCTCTCGAGCGGTCCTGGCTGCTGCTTCGACCCGACCGAAGTTGGGGCTGGCAGCAGCGCGAGAACTTGGAAACACTGTTTTATGACAAACACGTCAAGACAGACTCAAATGGCTTTAGATCGGGAACAGTGAGCGCGGCAGCTGCGCAAGTTGTCGTTGCCGGCCCTTCCTCGACGTTTGGCTGGGGAGTCGAGGACGACGAAACTTACTCCGCACGGCTTCAACAGGGGCTTAAACAGATCGACGCCAGCGTGGTCAATGTCGGACAGATCGGTTTTTCGCTGCCCCAGGGACTTCTTTTTCTAAGGAACAAGCTGGAAATAAAAAATATCGCGCCGCGGTATCTTATTCTCGCATACGGGGTCAACGAACTCGATCGAAACCGTTTTTTCTTTCAGAGCGAACAACCTGACCTCGAGGTTTTCGGTCCTCCCCGCGCGGCGCTACAATTTCGAATCACGCAGCTTGCTCACGAAGTCCTGCTCTTTCCCTGGCTTATCAGGGAGGCGTTCAAGCTGTTTGGCACAAGCCTTTGTTCTTCCGGCTTGGCGCAGAGGCTGACTGTGCGCGTACCACTGGCCGATTTTATCAAAAGCCTGGACGAAGCCGAATCGTTGGCGCGAACATATAAATTGAAGCTCATTTACCTTACCACGGTAGCCAGGTTCGCCGAAGCACCGGCGCAAAGGCCCGTGCTTGACCCTTGTGCCAGCCTTCGCGTGGCCGAAGAGACAAGAATCGCTTCTTCAATTCTGGAATACAATGCCAGCGTGTCCCGCTGGGGCGCGCAAAATGATGTGCCGGTGCTGGAACTTGCAAATGTTGTGAGTGCTGGGCCTGATAGTGCCGATTTCATTGATCCCTTTCATTTCTCCGCGCTTGGCCATGCTAAGATCGGAAAAGCCCTCGCGGCTTTCATCCTGAAAATGGAGCGCCAAAATGGACCGAAAAAAAGCAACTGACGTCGAGCTCCCGCGTACAAACCGGGAGTTTCTGAAGCTTCTGCTTCAGCGCATCATCAAAACCAGAAAATGGTATCTGTTTCCTATCTGGATTTTGCTGGTATTTCTTGGGCTGGTGCTTTTTCTTGGTGGCCACGGTCATATTCTGCCGGCAATATATCTCCTGTTTTGACTTGCCCGTTCAGAGGATCCGACGTTATTCTCGGAGCCTATGGTGCCTACGAAAACCCAAAAAGTGGCTAAGCCAGTCAAAAAGTCGCCTGAGGTCCTTTCGCGGAAAACTCAGGATCAGGCTCTTCATGTCCTTCATTTGAGTCAATATGACGTTTATTATTCGATTGAGGGCGTAGCTCTTGAGCTTTGGACGATGATTGACGGCAAAAAGACGCCGGATAATCTTGTGAAAACTCTGCAAAGGAAACATCCAGCGCACGCGGCAAAGGTTCCGGCGAAGGTCAAAACGTGGCTCACTCAATTCAAAAAACACGGACTGATCAGCTGAGCTGATTCACGGCTCAGGTCATTTTGAATCCATTTTTCCTGAGGCCAGGCCTGGGCAAGTTTGCAAACCGATTGTTCAAGTAATTCTCTTGCCACTGACTTGCGGCTCCAGATTTGATCACTCATCGCTGACAGCATCAAGCTGCGACTCATGCGATTGGGCAGAAGGCGCGGCTGCCACTTTGTTTGAAACTCATTGTGGTTGATACTATCATCACTATGCCGGTGCCTGCTGTTTACCCCCAGAAAGGAGTAAATCCGCCGCAAAGCACTGACCCTTTCCGTTCTAAGCTGTCCGGTCGAGACGAGCAAAATCTGGTTTTTTTGAAAATAGGGCAGATATTGTTTCAGCTGAAAATGATAGTCGCTGTTAAGAAGATACTCGCTGTTTTTTTGCCGGAGCCTGCGTTCCAGCGACAGGCATTCTGCCGCTCTGAGCACGTGGTCCCGGTACTGAGCAATGAATCGCGAGAACGGATTTCTTAATAAATAGATAATTTTTACATTGGGTATGCAGCTGGCCATTCGCCGGGGAACTCCAGAGAATGACGGAAACTTGGAATAGTTCACTGAAAACTCACCTCGCACCCGGCAGGTGCTTCGTGGAAACTGGCGCCGGTACCACTCTTCGCCACGGTGCCAGTTTTTCTCGCGTATGAAGAAATCCAGCTCCTTGGCGTCTGAAACCACGATTTCCGGATGGCGGCGCAGATAATAATAAAGGCTGGTGGTGCCAGCTTTCATTGCTCCGATCACGACGAATTGGGGTAAAGGCCTATCGCTTTCCCAGTGCATGGGGTTTAATCTACCATAAATGCGAACTGTATTGGTACGTTCGAAAATCAAGCCGAGCTGGGCAAGTTGCGTGGTCATCGAAGAGAATATTCGCTCCTCGTTCGACTGGGTGATTGGCACAAAGATAGAGATGTTTCATTCGGGAAACGAAACTTCGCGTCAGACACGAACTGCCGCGGCCGAAATCAAGCAGTCGCGGCCCACTTGCATCGTCTTCGTGAATTATGTCGCCGGTTCATATGGCAGCTTGCTTTCCGAGCTTAATTGCCTTTATCCAAAGTTCGAGAAAAAGCCGACCCTCCTTTTTTATATCTATGGCAACTTTACGTTGGAGCCGGGTACCTGGGCCCGTATCGGCGTCACGATTGCCGATTGGCCGGCCTATTTTGTTTGCGCCTCGCGACGGCAATCAAACCTGGTTCGTAGTTTTCTGCCCCCAGCCTCGGAAAAAAACGTGGTAACGCGTCCGTTTCCGGTGAAGACCGTCCACTTCAGGTACGACCCGGCTTTGCGCAGGCAGATACGCCTTGAAAGGCGCTGGAAAGGGCAGTTCATTTTCCTGTATGTTGGCCGCCTTGCGAGTCAGAAAAACGTGCTTCCACTGGTCAAGCATTGGCTCAAGGCCACTGAACATCTGTCCGAGCCCGTGAAGCTCGTATTGGCCGGAGCATTCGACGATTCACGGTCGTTGCTTTTTCGGAAACGCTCAGCACGCGTCGGCCGCTATCGCCTTGAGCTCAATAAATACCTCTCATCCCTTCCCGAAAACAAGCGTGCCCAAATCGAATATGCCGGATCCTTTTCGCCGGAAGAGCTTCGTGGCGTATATAACGCAGCTGATTGTTATGTCAGTCTTTCGACCTATCACGACGAAGACTTCGGAATGGCGCCGGCGGAAGCTCTTGCCACTGGGCTGCCCGCCATCCTGAGCGACTGGGGCGGCTATTCAGATTTTGGCGCCAGTCCTGGTCAATGCTTTCTCATGCCCGTAGCCATTCGTTCAGCCGGTATCGTCATGAAAGACAGGATATTTCACGAGCACGTCATGAAGGTCGTGCGCGAGCGCGGCCGTCATCGCGAACTTCGAGATAGAAATGCGCGCGCCTTCGCGCGGCAGTATTCGCCGAGAAAGGTAGGGCAGAGCCTCAACGCCCTCTTATGCGCCCGGCCTCCGGTGTTTCGTGGCTTCAGCTCCAAGCTGCATTTCTTTGCGCAGCTGGTGGATGTCAGGGCAGGCGCGGGAGTCTATGAGTCATCTTCAACGGCAGATTCCCTGTATTTCCTGAATTATTCACATTATACCGGTCAAAACTTCAGTTTATGAAATCGCGCTCAGAAACCGCAAGAGACCCGGCGATTAAAATCTGCCCCTACCCTTTTGCCCGAATGACGACAAAATTCGACTTGTTTACGCCCTGCTGCGCTGACTGGTTTTCGGAAGCTTATCATTTTCTCGAGGTGGGCGACGACCCGTGGAACGGAACGCAGGCCCAGGAGCTTCGTCGTAGAATTCTCCAGGGCGATTATCGGCTCTGTAACCGTCAGACTTGCAACGTGCCGCTTGCCACGCTTGAAGAGCTCAAGGCTTCCCCGGCGTACATCGCAGAAGCCGTGCTTTCACGCGAGGTGCTGGCTGCCATGGAAGCTGGCCAGGTCGAGCTGCCGGGAGGGCCTAGCGTGATTTCGGTGACTGCCGATCCACGCTGTAACCTGAAATGCCCCTCGTGCCGAGCCGACCATATTCATACCGTCACTCCAGACGAGGAGAAGGGCTTGGAAAAAACTGAAGCCTTTCTTCGGAATCATCGAGAATCGGTGCGTTTGCTCAAATTCGGAAATGGCGAGGTGTTTTTCAGCCCGTGGCTTCGAAGGATGCTGAAAGGACTGTCTTCCGAAGTTTACCCGCACCTCGAGGCGGTATCGATTCTTTCAAATGGCTTGCTCGCCGATGAGCATAATTTCAAGCTGCTGGAACCTGGCTCGAAATACATAAAGAGAGTGAATATCTCGGTCGACGCCGGCAATGCACCCACCTATCGGAAAACACGAGGTGGTGACTGGGAGCGTCTGTTGAAGAATCTGGGCTGGCTCGCGCAACAGCGCCGCGCGGGCCGCTTCGAGTGGCTTGCTCTCTATTTCGTTACACGCAAAGACAATTTCGAGAGCATACCGGAGTTCATCGAATTGGGCCGCGAACTGGGTGTGGATATGGCCTATTTCAGCGCCTTCTTTGATCGCGGTTCGATGTCCGACGGGGAATATCGCGAACAAACGGTGCATCTTCCGTTGCACCCGCTTCACGGGCGACTGGCCGAAATTTGTGGCCCTTACCGCACGGACCAAAAACTCCTTTTCCGTTTTCCACTTTGAGCGAGCGGTGGCATCACTTAGAATGGCGAAATGAGCAGGATCATTCTCATAAGGCCGCCATCTATTTTTTCGAGCTCCGCTTACAGCGCGCCAGTGACACCTCCCTTGGCTTTGGCCTATCTGGCTGCAAATTTGCTGAAACATGGGCATGAAGTCCGCTGTTTCGATGTGCTGGGTGCGGCGCCTGACTACATCGGAACTTCTTACAAACCGGATGTCTGTTATCGGGGGCTTTCTATCCAAAAGTTCGTCGAGCAGCTTCAAGAAGCTCCTGACGCGATAGGCATGTCAGCCATGTTCTCGCAGGATTGGCCACACGTTGCAGATATGATCGACGCGATTCATTTGAAATTTCCCAGTGTTCCGATAATCGTCGGTGGTGAACATGCTTCTGCCACAAGCGAGTACACCCTCAAAGCGCACCCCGCGGTCAAATTCGTCGCTGTCGGTGAAGGCGAGGAGACGACTGTTGAATTTGCTGATTATCTCGACGGCAAAAAGAAGCTCGAGGACGTCGGAAGCCTTCATTATCTGGGAGCCGCCGGCGCGGTAATCAAAAATCCAAGGCGTGCCAGAATTAAAATGCTTGATGACCTGCCCTGGCCGGCCTGGCACCTTTTGGACCTTGAGCCCTATTTCAGGATGGGAGAGGGCCACGGGGTCGAGCGCGGCCGCAGCATGCCACTTTTGGCCACCCGGGGTTGTCCTTACGAATGTACCTTTTGTTCCAGTCCCGAAATGTGGAGCACACGTTACGTAATGCGTGCGGTTCCCCGGGTAATGGATGAAATCGAGCACTATCTAAAATCCTACTGTGCGGTGAATATCGATTTCTTTGATCTCACCGCAATCGTGAAAAGCGACTGGATCATGGAGTTTTGTCAGGAAATTAAAAAAAGGGGCCTTAAGTTCACCTGGCAGCTTCCCAGCGGCACCCGTTCAGAGGCCCTTACCGCGCAGGTTCTGTCAGCAATGGCCGCCGCGGGCTGCATGAACATGACTTATGCTCCAGAAAGCGGTTCCGCTGTCACCTTGAAGAAGATCAAGAAAAGAGTCATTCTTCCGCGCTTGTTTGAATCGATCCGCTCGGCCAAGCGAGCGGGCATCTTCGTGAGGTGCAACCTCATTATTGGTTTTCCCGAGGAAACGCGGCAGGATATCTGGAAAACCGTATGGTGTGCGTTGCGATTTGCGTTCATCGGAGTCGATGACACCGGACTTTATCCGTTTTCGCCTTATCCTGGCTCGGAGCTTTACTCTGAGCTCATTAGAAAAGGCACGATTGGCGAACCCAGCCGCGATTACTATGGAACATTGATGGCGTTCATGAATTTACGTCAGTCATCGAGGTATTGCGAGAATGTTGGTCCAACCGAGCTGGCGGCTTACCGCTTGATCGGCATGAGCGTGTTTTATGGCCTGAGCTATATCCTGTACCCGCGACGTATTCTACGGAGCGTTCGCAATTATAAAAACCATCGCTCCGACACGATCTTTGAAGAACGGCTTTTCGGCCTGATCAAGAGAAAATGGCTGCTCAAACAGCTGCGACAAAGGATATCGTGAGGGCACATCTTCCCATGAAATGGGTCGCGAGAACTCTGCTTGGGCTTGCCTTGCTTGCCATAACCGCTAATTTCGGACGAGTTTTCCATGGCAACCGGTCTCAGCGGCCGCACATCCAGGCAACGCTTCCGTCGCAGGAGTATCTGGGGCACCTGGAGCAGGTGCGCGGACTCTGGCGTGAGTTCTATGAACCAGATTCCTTGCTGGGATACCGGTTGGGCCGCAGTAAAGCCGTCAGCCACTGGGGCAGTCTTTACGTGACGACCAGCCAGGGTTTTGCCTCGATTGGAAAATCCGATGTCGTATATCTGCGAGAGAAACCCAAAGACGTCTTTCGTGTGGTTGTGCTCGGGGGCTCCACGGTGTTTGGCGACACCGCGCTCGACCCTGGCCAAAACCTTCCTGCACAAATTTTGGCCGCGCTGCAGGCCCATTTTCCAAAAAAGGACTTTGAAGTTATCAACGCCGGCTGCAACAGCTACAACTCTGGGCACGAGGCGCTCTACCTCATGTCAGAGCTCGTTGATTTCAAACCCGACCTCGTCATCGTCTACGATGGTTGGAATGATATGCCGGTTGGGGTCGTCGATGGCGGCCTGCGGTCCGCCGGCCGTCAAAATCACATCAAGAGCCCTGAGCATTACTATTTTGAGAACAGGGAACGCGCATCGCATAGCGTTTGGGGCGCATTCAAGACCTTGCTCGACACGGTGGGCGACACAATCAGAGTGTTTGCGGCAAAAACCTGGCGCGATTTAACGCCGGTTCGGCCATCGCCGCCTGCAGACCAGGAGCGTTTTTCGCGCGGTGTACCAACTGAGGGCGCATCAAGCCAAGCCGATCTGCTGCGGCAGTTGTCGAATTACCGCGAACATTTGGAAATAATGCTCGATCTGGCGGTGCGCCATCGTTTCAAAATCGCTTTTTTTCTTCAGCCGATCATGACCGTGGATGGCAAACGCCTGACAGCTGACGAGAATCGAATACTGCCATACGCCCACGACGCCACGGCCAGAAAAATGTATTATCTAGAAGCGCGAAAAATGTTTCAGGATCTGAAACGACAGGCCAGCGGTTCCCGGCTGGCCTGTGTTTCCGATCTTTCCCGGGTATTCGCTCCAGTTGCAGCCTCGGTATATGCAGACACCGGACATCTTCTGTTGCATGGAGAACAGATTGTGGCAGCCGAAATCGTCAAACGTCTTGATGGGTGCAACTTAATAAATGAATGATACAAAAGAGCTTGCATCTGGAGTCGAAAATCTGAAAACACCCCGGTCTCGGCATTTAAACCTTCAAACCCATTGGCAGCGGAATCCAATGTCTTTCACGCGGTTTTTACTCGACGGGACTCTTGAGATCTGGATTCCCGGAAAACGAAGGCCCTTCGCGCTTAAAGGTACCGCCGCGCGGACGTGGCGCACTCTTTGCGGCGCAATGTCCGCGGCTGAACTCAGGTGCGCGTTCAAGAACGTTTCGGAGATAGAGTTGCTTGCCACTCTGAGCCAGCTTCAGCGCGCCGGCCTGGTCTTGCCTGCGCCTGCGAACACGGCCCGATAACTCGCCAAAAACGCGCGGCCTTTTTTGGTTGCACAGTAACGGTGCCATTCGTTCTGCGCGCCGACTTCCAGGATCTTTGGATAAAGCGGCATCAGCTTTTGCTGCATGCGCGCTGAGATTACGTCACGGGCAATGTAATCGCGGCCACTCCAAGGCTTCCTGGCGGTTGTCCTGTAATCGATAACTTCGTGCCAGCGCTTCCAGTTCTGGTGAAGAAACGCGGAAATTTGTTTGGCACTTTGCCGCCGCTCCTTTGAACTTGCTGCCGGATGAGCGATCAGGTCAAGAGGGATATGATTTGCAAAATTCAAATCGAGGTTGGCTCCCCAATGGCTCACGATCAACGGTATGCATTTCTGCTGCAGCTGCGCCAAGCTGACCCCGAAATCCTCTTTCATATGCAGCGAAAGCGAAATGCCGACGCTGCGATCGGGTAAATGCCTGAGCCATTGATGTGAGCCCAAGCCCTCTTGAATTTCAGGTTTCTCGTTCCAAGGCAGCTTCTTTAGCGCTTGTTTAAACGTCGTACGATACTCGCGGCTGGATATCTCAGGGACCGCGGCATCTTCAATGGCATATCCATCGAAATCGCCCAGCATTTTCAGGCGAGCCGGCCAGGCATAGCTGGCCTGCAACTGTGAAACAACTTCAGCCACGAGCAGAACATTCTTGGCGCGCGAAATCCGACCGGAATATATGAAAGTAAGATCTTCACTCGCGGTAGGTAGCGCGTGCGGGGGTGGCGCCGGAAAAAGCTCATAACGGCAAAGTACACTCACCCACTCCGGTTTCAGCCCCAGAGTCCTTATCAGCACCTGGCGCGCGGCTTCGCACAAAACCCAGATCCGATAATTTTTTCGCGGCCAGAAGTCCAGATGCAACAGTTCGTGGCTGAAGTTGCCCATGAGAATGACATCGACGTTGTCCGTTGCTGGCGGCACGCATTTCTCAAAAACCGGATCAAGAACCCAGCAGCTCTTGAAGCGAGCCCTGATCAGCCTGGCAAGCAGATGCGCACTGGGAAAATCACCGGTGCGCATTTACCAGTATATCTCCCAATGGTTTTTCTGGCGGACGACAAATCCCTGCAGCGTGATTCGCATGTCCTCATTTGTGCCCAATCTGGGCAAAGCGCCGATACGATGAAAACGCATCCCGTCCTGAACGATGATTTGACCTAATTTGTGCGGCCGGCGAGTAAACTCGGTGACCGTTTTGGTTTTAGCGGCCCACCTTGATATCCCCAGATCCTGCACGTCGCGGTAATGC
>JACQAW010000215.1 GCA_016194725.1 Deltaproteobacteria bacterium | reverse complement strand
GCGACGGCGCCCGCGCCCTGAAATGGTTTGACGAAATTGGCTCGATCGAAACGGGCAAAAAAGCCGACCTTGTGGCGCTCGATTTAAACTGTCCCGAAAATACCTTGCCTGCGCCAGCGGCCCTGGCGCGCAGGCCCGACCTGGACGCGATTGCCTCGTCGATCGTTTACTCATCGCAGGCCAGCCATGTACGCTGGACGATGGTCGAGGGCCGCCTGCTCTATCGCGACGGAAAAGTAAGGACCATAGACACGGCGAGCTTGATGAAGCGCGTGCACCGCGCGCAGCTGGCCATTGCCAAACGCATCAAGCGTCGCGCTTAGCCCGGTATCGTCCCGTTATTTTTGCATCTTTGCAAGTTCGGCAAGGGCCGGTACCCGGATGGCGTCGTCGGACAGGGTAGCGCAGCCGCGCAGCACTGGTGTCAGAAGCAGGCGCTTATCTGGCGTCAGACGGCCCAAGCGTTCCACGACCTCTTTCCTGATCACCGCATTGACGTCAGCGCCGGATACCTCGGTTGCAACAAGCGGAATGGGCGGGGTGCCAGGGTCAAGCAGTATGATTTCGGGAACGCCCTCATGCACTTCGAAGGCCACCATGACGGGCGCGAATTTGGCCACCTCAAGCTTGAAACCATAGCGTTTGGACTGCGCGCGCGCCGCTGCCAGTGCCTCGCTGCGAATCAAGTTGTCCAGTTTTGCCAGCTCGCGCTCCAGCCCCGCTTTTTTTTCGTCATCTTTGGCCTGTGCGATTTTTTTCTCAAGCTCAACGTGGCCCGCCTGCAAAGTCGCCTGTTTTTGCTTCGACGCAAATACCGTGTTCAGGATCTCGGCGGGGAGGACGCCAAAATAACTGGCCGAGCTGCTCATGGCATACACCCCCAGCTTGCCGTTTTTCTCGAGCAGCCGCAGCGCCAGCTCACCCGAGATCGAGAAGTTTCCCTGTGACAGGCCCCACAGCCCGGCAAAACAGCTGTGCAGCTTGGCATGGGTGACCTCGGGCGAAAAGGGCGCCAGCGCCGAAGTCTTCACCACTCCGTTGGTTGCCTTATCAGTGAAGTAGCGCAGCTCGCCCGTGCATTTCAACGCGGCGACATCGAACTTGAGGTCCAGGACCTCGACGCGGATAATCGCCGAGTTGCCGCTTTTGAGCAGCCCCTTGTCTCGCAGGGAATCCATGACGAGCTGCGAATAGATGGTTAGCTCGCCCTGCCTGAGCTCGTTCTGGCAGGTGGCGACGTCTTTTCGGCACACCTCGGCGCAAAGGCCCGCAAAACCGGTGGCCAGAGACGCGTCGAACTGCTGGGCCTGTGCAGGCGCAAGCAGGTACAAACCGAATAAAAGTGCGGACCAAACAGTTGCTGGCATTCCCCTTGAGTTTATCGCAAATCGAACACAATTCAGCTAATAAAATGCCTGACGAAATCATTGACCGGGTTTTCGCGAATCTCGTCGGGGGTTCCCATCTGCACCAGCTTGCCGTGGTCCATAATGGCCATGCGGTGTGAAAGCTCGAGCGCCTCCAGGCGGTCGTGCGTGACGTAGAGCATGGTCAGTTTCAGGCTTTGCTGAAGCGCCTTCAGATCGCCGCGCATCTGCTCGCGCAGCTTTGCGTCCAGGTTCGACAGCGGCTCGTCGAGCAATAGTACCGTGGGCTGTTGGGCAATGGCGCGCGCCAGCGCCACGCGCTGCTGCTGGCCACCCGAAAGCTCGTGGGGATAGCGGTGCCCAAGCTCGCCCAGGTCGACCAGCTTCAGGGCCTGCGCAATCTTGCTTGCCCGTTCGCTGGCCGCGAGCTTTCTGATCTCGAGCGGAAACGAAACGTTTTCGAAAACCGTGCGGTGGGGCCAAAGGGCGTAGCTCTGAAAAACCATGCCAATGCCGCGCTGATGCGGGGGCGTGGCGTGAGTGGCATCGTTGAAAACTTTTTCGCCAACCCTGACCGTGCCGGAGGTCGGCTGCTCCAGGCCCGCCAGTACGCGCAGCACCGTGGTTTTACCGCAGCCACTGGGCCCCAGCAGCGTGACCAGCTCGCCATCGTTTATCGCGAAGCTCACGTTGTCGACCACGTGGTTGTTTCCAAAGGACTTGTAAAGCGAGTCGATCTTGACGTTCATATTCCAAAATTCCCTTTCGACACCCGTTTCAATATGGCGTTGAGCGCCAGAATCGCGGCCATCGCCGTTACGGCCAGTACGGCGGCCGAGCCCGGGTCGGCGTACTCCTGCATCTTGAAAATCACCGAGCCCAGGGTTTCCGTGCCGGCGCCCACGAGCAGCACCGACATGGTCAGCTCGGACAACATGGGCACGAGCGCCAGTAAAACGGCGGCTGCCAGCGCGGGCTGCAGCAGGGGCAGCAGGATCTTGAAAAAAGTTTTGACGGGCGAGGCGCCACTCATCCACGCGGCTTCTTCAAGCTCTTTGCCGATGGCTCCGATAGCGGGCGTCAGCGTGCGCAAGGCAAAGGCCGCGTATTTCACCAGATACGCCAGCGACAGGATCCAAAGCGTGTCGGTAATCGAGCCCGCAAAGAAAACCAGCAGCGCCAGCGCGATGACGGTTCCTGGCAGCGCATAGCCGATGTTCCAGGCTTCGATCAGAATACGTGAAGGGCGCCGGCCCAGCTTCGAGGCACCGTAGGCCACCACCACGCCAAACAAGGTGGCCACCAGCGCCGCCAGGCCCGAAGCCGAGATGCTGTTGAGCAGGGCCAGAAATCCGCCGGTGGTGCCGGTAAAAACCGAAACATATTTTTCCACGTTCCAGCTGGTCAGGTCGCTGGGGTCGCGCAGCAGCGAGCGGGCCAGGATGGCCAGGCAGGGAAGCCCGCTGCCCAGCACCGCCACGAGCGCCGCGACGGCAAACAAAAACTTCGCGCCGGCGCGGGGCTGCAGCTGAGCCGGCCGGCCGGCCTTGCCGCCCACGAGCAGGAATGGCTTGGCGCGCCCGCAAAAGCGCTGCGACAGCAAAACGAGAAACGTGATGGTCAGCAGCACCAGGCTCAGCAGAGCGGCCTGCGAAAAATCCTGATAGCTCTTGATGCCCTGGTAAATCAGCGTGGTCAGCACGAACTGGTGTGCCGGCGAAGCCAGCATCGCGGGAACGCCGAATGCCGATAACGCGCTTACCGAAGTGAGCAGCGCGCACGAGATGAGCTGGGGTTTGGCGAGCGGCACCGTGATCGAAAAAAAAGTCCGGGCCGGGCTCGCGCCGCACAGTACGGCGGCATCTTCCAGGTGCCCTGGGAACTGCTGGAAAAACCCTTGCAGCTGAATCATTGCAAGAGCAGTGGTCCAAAGCACCTCGACGAAAATCGTGCCGGGTAATCCATAGAGTAGGGGCAGCATGGGAAGATGCATGAAGGCCAGCGCGCGATTCAGGTAGCCTACCTGGGGCGCCGCGAGCGCGATCCAGCCGATGGCGAAAAAAAACGGCGGCAGCAGATACGGAATCTTGAGCATCAGCGCCAACGCGCGCGCCGGGCCGCGCGGCCAATCAAAACGCCAAAGCAGCCACGAAAAGGCGAAACCCAGGGTCGTGGCAATCAGTGCCGTGGCCAGGGCCAGCGCCAGGCTGTTCAGCACCGCCGAGTGCACCGACTTTTGCGCGAAAAACGCGCCCACGTCACTGTGCCACGGCGCCACGCGATAGAAAAAGATGACCAGCGGTGCGACCAGGCCGGCCATGAGCAACAAGCCATAGAGGGCCTCGGCGGCTCGTACGATTGCGCGCATGAAAGGTTACTCGAGCATCAGCTTGGAAAACTGCTGTTTGATGGGCTCGCGTTGGGCGCGCACTTCTTGAATGACATTTAGGTTCCACGGCATCGAGGCGGCCAGGACTTTCATCCAAGGCTCGGCCCCCGCGGGCGGGGCGATGTCGGTGAAGATCGAATACATATCGCCTTTGGTCAGGGCCTCTTGCGCCTCTTTCGAGAAAAAATAATCGTAAACCTGTTTGGCCAGCTCGGGCTGCGCGGTGTTGGCGGTTATGGCAATCGGGCTGGGAATGGTTACTGCGCCTTCATTCGGATAGACTGCCACGATTTTTGGGTTGCGTTTGCGCGCCGTCAGGATGTTTTCAAGCAGCACCATGCCCACGGGGCGCTCTTTGGATTCGATGCGCGCCATGACCGCGCTGTTGCCGCCAGCCGAAATCACGCCGTTGGCGCGCAGCTTGGAAAAATAATCCCAGCCCAGCTTGCGCTGAATCAGGGCCACCGCCGTGAACGTCGTGCCGCTTTCGAGCGGGCTGGGCATGGCCACCTTGTCCTTGAACTTGGGCAGCGCCAGATCGGCAAAACCTTTCGGCGCATCAGAGGCCGTGTAAACGTCGCTGTTATAGGCCACCACCATGACCGGCACGCGCGAGGCCGACCAGAAATGCCCGGGGTCCTTGAACTGCGCGGGCACCTTGGCCGCCGCGGGCGAGTCGTAGGCCAGAAACTGGTTTTTCGCGCGCAGGTCCTCGTACCAGAACAGGTCGCTCGAGATGATCAGATCGGCCTGTGTTTTGCCCGACAGCAGCTCGCTGTTCACTTTGGCCGCCACGTTCTCGCTACCGCCCTGGTACCACTTGATGTCGACGCCCGGAAATTTCGCGGCTACCTTGGCGGTCAGGTCTTCAACCACATGTGGATAGATCGAGGTGTAAATCCAGAGCGTTTGGCCTGACTTTTTGGTGCAACCCTCCACCAGCATCAGTGCAGCGATGGAAACAAGGGCAGCCGCGAATAAAGTTTTCATATCCTTGCGTTTTACCTCAAGCCGACCAGTCTGGGAAACGAAATTTTAACGCGGCGCGAGATGAAAATGTGTGACTGGCGCGTTACCCAGGTTCTTCAAATTAAAAGGGGATCTTTCCATGAAACTGTCACTTGTTTTGGTTCTCGCGCTTTTCTCGTCCAATGCCTTCGCCATTTTTAATGACGGCTACCCTCAGGATTCAGCAAGGGCTACCGAGGAGTGGGTTCAGGACCTGGTTGCAACCGGTCTGGCCGATTACACCGACTATCAGATCGGAAACGAGTGGGGCAAAAAACCGGTGACGCGCGATTCGTTGCGCGGACGCACCGAAGCTTTTTCGCGCGCGGCTCTGGCCACGGCCCGCTACGGCGGCGCTACGGCGTTCTACCTGGGTAAGATCAATGGCCACCACATGATGGCCACCAACCACCACGTCATGCCGAATGCCGGCATCTGCAACACGCGCAGCGCGATTTTCCCGCTTCTGGGCAAGAGCTACCACTGCGAAAAATTCTACGGCGACTGGACCGCCATCGATCTCGCATTTTTCTCGATTACGGTGCCTGCCGGCGAAGACGAAGCCTTGCTTGGCAAAGTTGGCCGTAACTTCAATTTTCAGTCCAGCCTCTACCCCGGCGAGGAACTGCTTACGATCGGCTTCGGAGTGTTCCGCAACTCGGGCCGCACCTTGATGGCCAACGAAGACACCGACTGCAAAGTGTTTTCTGAAAAGAACGACTCGCGCTTTATCGCAGATCCGGACGGCATCAACCCGGCTGATTACAAGGCCTGGTCCTTTTCGACCGGCTGCGATGTTTCGCACGGCGACTCCGGCTCGGCGATCGTTGACCGCGTTACGGGCGATGTCGTGGGCATCATCTGGACCACGGCTACCCAGAAGCCCGAGCGCATTCGCAGCTCAAGCTATCTGGACGAGATCTTGAAGACGCAACATGCCGACATCTGGAGCTGGCTGTCTTACGCGGTGCCGGCCGCCAAGATGAAGGACGTCTTGGCTGACCTTTTGTCCAAGGGCACGTTTGCCGATCCCGACGTGGCTCAGACCATCGAAGCCATTATTCGCTGAGTATAAGCAATGGCCAGGGCGCCTCGGACCTCGATTCCGAGGCGCTCGGCCAGAAGCTCTTTACAGCCCAGCACCGTCGATCCCGTCGTCACGACGTCATCCAATAAAATCACAACTTGATCTGGCCGTACCAGCTGGCGCGTGACCTGGTAAACTTCGCGCATGTCGCGGGTACGTCGCTGCTCGTTTGAGAGGCTTTTTTGCGGCTTTGCCGGAAACAGGCCTCGCTTCAAATACTGGCGTCGCGCAAGGGGCTGGCCCAATCGGGAAAGCTCGAGAGCGAGGGCTTCGACCAGATGCGATTCCGCAAAAGGCTTGCCGGGCAGCCACACCAGCGGCAGGCTGCGCCAGGGGCCGGGAGTTTTGGACCATAACAGCTGCGCCAGCCAACGGACCACCGGCTTGGTGGGGCGGCGCTTTTGCCTTAGAATCAGCCCTTGAATCCAATCTTCATAGTACAGAGCCGCGCGTACGGGCAGCTTTTCGACGCTGGTATCGACACTGGGCAGGGTTTCAAGCAGACGCAGGCGGTGTGCGCAGCTTTCGCAGGCCCGGTTGGTGCCACCCAGGCTTTCGCCGCAGAACGGGCACAACGCATTGAGGAGGGAAGAAATCCATTCCATGCCGCCACAGGGTTGCAGCTGGCATGCCGCAATTGACAGATGATCGCGAAATCATGGGTGCCCTTTGGCGCGCCAGACCAGCTGAGCGGTGGCGCGGTTTGCAAAACGAGGGTCAGCTCCTGGTTGTTCGCGCCCTTGGCAATGGCCGGCGAGCCATTGACGGCCGACATGTTCTGAAGCGCGCTGGCTGCCATTTGCAGCTTCGAGCGGTAAGTTTTCAAAAGGTAGTTCACGCCCAGTGATTCGGCCTGACCCTGTCCAACGAAAGCCTGGTTGGGGCTGAACGTATCATAGCGCGCGATGGTCTGCAGATCTTCGGTAAGCCAGTAACCGGCTTCGGCGGTCACGCCATGGCTTTGAACGCCGCCGTCTTTTCCGGCCGAATATTCCACGCGGGCAACGGCGTTGCCCACGCGGTATCGGCCGTTCAGGCCCCAGCGGCCTTTTTTCGAATAATCGAAGTCACTGCCGGCCACTAAAAACGTGCCGAAAGACAGGTCCTTAACGGGCGATACTTCAACGCGGCTGTCGAGGTCGTGAAACATGCCCGTGCCATTCGTGTGGACGTTGCGGCCGCTCGACACCATTGAAACGACGCTGAAGATACCAGCCTTGTAACCAACCTTCACGCCCATTTCGCGCTTGTCGCCGAACTGGCGACCAACCAGGGACCGTTCGGGAAGCGGCAGCTCGGCAGAAGAATCCAGGCCTTCAGCCGTGGTGGGAATCTTGAACTGGCCTGCCGTAAGTTCCAGGCCGGGAACCAGAATGTAGCTCAAGCCGAAATCCTGGACCATTTGGGTGGTCGTGTAAGTCTTGCTGCTCTGGGTTAGCACGAGCTTGGCCGGATCAACCATGATGAAATATTTCGGAGCGTTCAGTGCGCTGCCGCTGAGCTTGAGCTCGGTTCTGCGCAGACGCCAGTTTTCGTTGGCGACTTTTGGCGTGGTGTTCTGATTGGCTACCGACCAACCTTGCAAAAGCGCATTGAATTTGACGTTGGCAACGTCGCCAAACTTGTAAGACGTATAATCCTCGATAACCGGGCTGGCAGAAACCGTTGACGTATTGGTAGGGGCTTGAATGGTGACGGCTTCCGAGGCCGCGAAACCTGAGAGACTTGCGCTGAAGAGCGCCACGGCGCAACCCGCGATTGATAATTTCCTGTTCATGAATCCTCCTGTGGCCTGCAGAACTAGCGCACGAGGATCGTTTTGTTTGTCAGGTTCCGGTTAGCATTGCCGGTCTGATTCAGAACATGGGAGGTATTTCTTTGTTTTCCTGATTTCATAGGTCTCCCAGAAAATCGAATACGACGATCTTGATTACGATGATGGCTAAATACAGTGCGCAGTAAGAAAGGAGCGTTGAAGAAAACAGCTGTGCGCTTTCTCTCATCATGCCGTTGAATGTAGCAGCCGCCGCAGGCCGTTCAGGTAAGGATTGGATTAGGAAAATACAGCTGCGTGTCCTGACCATAAACATCCGATCAGCACATCGAGCGGGTAATGTGCGCCGAGGTGGATTCGGGAATAACTTATGGCGCAGGCGTAAGCGATCCAGAGCGGCCAGCCACCCAGAAGCGAGGCTAGACTGATGCACACGACCCAGGCGCAGGCCGAGTGCGACGAGGGAAACGAATAGGGGTCCGGGTCGGTTAGCAGTGAAGAGAAATCAACCATCGCCCGAGATGGCCGGGGCCGCTTTAAGATGCTCTTGATGACAAAAGCCACGCCGAGAGTCAGCAGCAGGCGCGGCGTTATGTGCAGCGCAATGGCGCGAAGCAGATCGCCGGCGATCAAAGCGGTAATGATTAGCGCAGTCCAGGTCTGCCAGTTGCCTGCCCTTGTAAATCCGCGCATGACGAGGTCGAGCAGGGGGTGGCGTCGCTGCGCGATCCAGCGCAGGCTTAGCCGTTCGAACCGGGAGACGCTATCGAATGTTCTGGCAAGTGCGCTCATCTTGTACTCATGATATCGGAATGAGCCCGGGCCGGAACAGTCAGGATCAGGTTAGGCGCCAAAGCTAACCAAATGCTGTCAAAGCCTTCCCTTGAGGCCCGTGTTTTCCTTGTTTGTTTCCATTTGCTCACGGATCAATTCGATTTCGATACTTTTGTCGCGCGGCGCTTTGGCGTAGCAATCATTGCCAAGGAGATTGCCATGACCACCGAAATTCAAAGCGTGATTCAAGCCTACTTTCAAGGCTACCTGAGCGCCGATAGCGAGCAGATTGCCAGGGCTTTTCACCCCCAAGCCCGGCTGTATGCCACCGAAGACACCAAGCTGGAAAAAACCGAGCTGGCCGAGTGGCTTGATAGCTTGCGGCAGCGCCGGGCCAAGGGCGACATTCGGCAAGGCAAGCTTGAAATCGCTTCCATGGACGTTGCAGGCACGGCCGCAGCGGTGAAAACGATTCTCACCTTTCCGACGTTCGAATTCACCGATTATCTTTCGCTGCTGCAGATCGAGGGACAGTGGCGCATCATCGGAAAAATCTACGCCGTCCGTTCGACGTAAGCCCGAGCGTACTTCCTAGGAGGCTAGAATTTCAGCCAGCCGCAGCATCTCGCGCTCGGGTTTTTTGTGACGGCCAATGATGTTCTTGAGCGGAATGCGCGCAATACGGCCTTCGACCTGGCCGATGGCCACGTCGAATTTTCCTTCGATGACGGCGTGCACCGCCTCGGCGCCCATCAGCGACGCCATGTAGCGGTCCATGGCCGAGGGGCTGCCACCGCGCTGCACGTG